>DASPXQ010000234.1:0-2397 GCA_035637195.1 Thermoplasmata archaeon
CGCAAGTTAGGCCGCCCGAGGATGGCCCGATGGACTTCCGGTTGACGGACGAGCAGCGGTTGGTCCAGGAGACCGCCCGCGATTTCGTGGACCGCGAGCTGATCCCTCACGTGCGCGCATGGGAGGAGAAAGGCGAGGTCCCACGGTCCTTCTACGCCAAGATGGCGGGCCTGGGGTTCCTCGGCGCGCCCGTGCCCGAGAAATACGGCGGCGCAGGAATGGACTATGTCTCGTTCATGCTCCTCGTCGAGGAACTCAGCCGCGGATCCTCCTCCGTCCGCACGACCGTCTCCGTGCAGACGTCACTGTCCGAGACGTCGCTCGTGTGGTTCGCGAGCGAGGAGCAGAAGCAGCGGTGGCTCGTGCCCCTCGCGAAGGGCGATCGGCTCGGCGCATGGGCGCTGACGGAGCCGGAGGCGGGCAGCGATGCGGGGAATCTGCAGACGACCGCGCGCCTCGAGCGAGGCCAGTGGGTCCTGAACGGCCAGAAGCGGTTCATCTCGAACGGGAGCATCGCGGACCTCATTCAGGTCTACGCGCGCGAGCCCGGCTCGAAGCGCCACGAGGGGATCTCCCTCTTCCTCGTCCCGAAGGACGCCCCGGGGTTCAAGGTGACCCACGTCGAGACGAAATCGAAGCTGGGCCTGCGGGCGAGCCCGACCGCGGACCTCGCCTTCGAGGACTGCCGCATCCCGGAGGAGAACCTGATCGGGAAGAAAGGGGACGGTTGGACGCAGGCGATGAAGACCCTCAACAGCGGCCGAATCGGGATCGCCGCGGGAGCCGTGGGCGTGGCGCGGGCGGCCCTCGACGCCGCGACGAAGTACGTGAAGGAGCGCAAGGCGTTCGGCCGCCCGATCGGGGACTTCCAGCTCATCCGCGAGATGATCGCGCAGTCCGCGGTCGAGATCGATGCCGCTCGGCTGCTCACGCTCCGGGCGGCGCACATGCGCGACCAGGGCCTCGACAACACGCTCGAGGTCTCTATGGCGAAGCTGTTCGGAGCCCAGATGGCGCAACGTGTAACCGACTGGGCCATCCAGGTGCACGGCGGATACGGGTTCAGCGGGGAATTCGACGTCGAGCGGTTCTACCGGGACGCGCGCATCCTCGGCCTCTACGAGGGGACGAACGAGATCCAGAAACTCATCATCGCAGAGCGAATCCTCGGTTCAGCGTCGAAGCAGTGAGGTCCGACGGATGGCCGCCTCGGCCCGAGATTGCATTTTCTGCAAGATCGTCCGCCGCGAAATGCCCGCGAGCGTCGTCCGAGAGGACGACTCCACGCTTGCGTTCCTAGACATCCGCCCGATGAACCCGGGGCACGTGCTCGTGATCCCGAAAGCCCATGCCGTGTACGTCGAGGACCTTCCGCCGGGAGGCGCGGGGCCCATCCTCGAAGCCGCCATGGAGGTCTCGCGTGCGTTGCGCTCGAGCGGGATCCGGTGCGAAGCCGTGAGCTTCTACTTGGCGAACGGGAGCGAGGCGGGACAGGAAGTGCGCCACGCGCATCTCCACCTCATCCCGCGGTGGCGTGGAGACGGTTTCGGATTGCGGACCTCGCCGGGCTACGGGCGGATCGCGGGACGCGAGGAGCTCGACGGCATCGCCGCGAAGATCCGCGGGGCCATTGGGACTCAGTGACCGAAGCGCTTCCGAATCGCTTCGAGATCGGATGCCGAGAGGCGCTGGCGCGCGGTGGGGTACAGGCTCGTCCGCTCCTTGCGGAAGTGGTCCCAGAGGAACTGTACGAGGAAGATTCCGTGGCGGTTCGCCTCCTGGATCGCCGACCAGGAGGGCTGTCGGCCCAGGGCCCGGCGGGCGTCCTTGAATTTCTCGACGCCTCGGCGGATTTCGGCGTGCTCATACCCGACGACGCTCACGAGCGTCCCGTACCGACCGATCGCCGCTTCCAGCCGGGGGAGGATCGCCTCGTCCTCGGCTGCGAGGAACGGCAGCAGCTCGTCGTCGAAGAAACGGATCGCCTCGTCGAGGATGATCCCGTTCTCTTCGCTGGCGTCCGCGTCGCCATCATCTCGTCGAGGGTCGCCTCGAGCTCCGTCAGCTTGTCGACGAAGTCCGCGTGGCCCGCGAGGACCGAGGAGAACGGATCGTCGTCCGGGACGTCCCCCATCGACGGGGGCTAGCCAATTTCCAGCGTAAAAGGATGCGCTCTACGGCGCGAACCGCCCGGGCGTCCTCGGGAACGGCACCGCGTCGCGGATGTGTCCGAGTTTGCAGATCCACTGGAGGAGGCGCTCCATCCCCATGCCGAAGCCGGCGTGCTGAACGCTGCCGAAGCGGCGGGAGTCCAGATACCAATCATACGCCTTCGGGTCTTCCCCCTGTTCCTTGAGGCCCTTCTGGATCGTCTCCAGGTCCGTCTCCCGCTCGCTG
>DASPXQ010000235.1:0-5667 GCA_035637195.1 Thermoplasmata archaeon
GACGTTCGAGCACAGGGCGACCGTCACGATCTTCGTCCGCTTCGACAGGAGGTCGTCGTATTGCACCATCTTCAGCGTGCCGTCGTCGTTCACATCGACGTACTTGAGGACGGCCCCCTTGTGGTCCTTCACGAAGTGCCATGGCACGTGGTTCGAGTGGTGCTCCATCACCGAGCCGACGATCTCGTCGCCTTTCGTGATCTTGCCCTTGAGGCCGTAGCCGTACGCGATGACGTTGATCGACTCCGTCGTCGACTTCGTGAACACGATCTCGTTCGGAGACTTCGCGCCGATGAACGCGGCGACTTTCTCCCGGGCGCCTTCGTACTCCCGCGTCGACTCCTCGCCGAGCTCGTAGATCGCCCGGTGGACATTCGCGTTGTACCGCGAGTAGTAGTCCGAGGTCGCCTCGATGACCTGTCGCGGCTTCTGCGACGTCGCCGCGCTGTCCAGGTACACGAGCCGCTTGTCGCGAATCGTGCGCTGGAGGATCGGGAAGTCCGCCTTGATCTTCGGGACGTTCAGCAGGACCTTCGCGGGTTTCGCCATCTCGTTCCACCTTCCGATGCCGGGCTCCCTACTTGAGACTTCTCGTCAGCCGATGCCGCCCCCGAGCTCCAGCTCCAGGAGGCGGTCGACCTCGACCGCGTACTCGACCGGGATGCGCCTCGTCGCGACGCCGGCGAGGCCGAGGACGACCATGCGGATCGCCTCTTCGTCCGTCACCCCGCGGGACGTCATGTAGAACAGCATGTCGTCGCTCACCTTCCGGACGACGCCCCGCTGGGCGATCTCCGCGTCCCCCTCGTCCACCTCGATCGACGGCACGGTCTCCGCGCGCGACTCGGCATCGAGCATCAGGGACGACCACTCCACGGACGAAGTGACGCCCGTGGCTCCGGGCGCCACCCGCACGCCGGACCGGAGGCTCGCATGACCGCCGCCGCGGACGATGCCGTGGTTCACGATCCGGGAGCGGGTGCGCGGGGCCCGATGGATCATCTCGGCCCCGATGTCCTCGTGCTGGCCCGGCCCCGCGAAGGCGACGCCGACGAACTCCGCGGACGCGCCGGTCCCCTGCAGATCCGCGCGAGGCACCTTCCAGGTGCGGCGCGAGCCGAGGTTGATGTCGACCCACTCGACGGACGCACGCTCGTGGACGATCGCCCGTTTCGTGACGAGGTTGTCGACGCCTTTCGAGAAATTCTGCAACGCGATGTACCGCACGCGCGAACCCGGCATCGCCAGGACCTCGATCGCGGAGACGTGCAGCTCGTCGGGCGTGTACACGGGCGCGGTGCACCCCTCGATGTACGTCACGTCGGCGCCGCGGTCCGCGACGAGGACGTTCCGCTCGAACGGCTCGACGCCGGCGTAGTCGTCCCGGATCTCCGCCTGGAGTGGCACCTCGACGCGGACGTCGGGAGGGACGTACAGGAACGATCCGCCGGTCCACAACGCGGAGTTCAACGACGCGAGGGGATGGTCGTCCGCCGCCACGACGGACGCGAAATGCGCCTTCACGAGATCGGGGAGTCGCGCGAGGGCCGCCGGCATCCCGAGGAACCGCACGCCCTGGGATTCGAGGCCCTTCCGCACGCTGCGGTATGCCTCCTCGGAGGCGGCGAGCGCGCCGAGGCCCGGGGTCTTGGATGGCTCGCGCTCCTCGATCGGGACCGGAGGCGGCGCGGCGTCCGCGCCGACCATGCCGTCGAAGTCGACCTCCCGCAAGAACGAGGCCCACGCGGGCACGCCCTCGGACCGAAGCGACTCGAGGCCCCGCAGCCGCAAGCGGAGCATCCAATCGGGCTCGTGGCGGCGCTTCGACAGGCCCGCAACCGTGTCCGCGCTCGGGCCCGCGCCGATCGCAAGGCGTCCGCCATCCTCCGGAGCGGCGGTCCCGGGGAGGTCGGCGGACGTCATCCTCACTCCAGGGACACGGTCTCCGTCTTCGCCTCGAGCGCCGCTTCGAGCGTGTGCCACGGCAGGCTCGCGCACTTCACCCGGACGGGGAACTCGCAGACGCCGGACAGGACGGCGAGCTTGCCGAGGGACGCGTCCACCGAATCGTCCGGACGCGCTGTCACCATCTTGTGGAACCGCTGGAACAGCGCGTGCGCCTCCGCAGTCGACTTGCCCTTGACCGCGTCGGTCATCAGCGAAGCCGAGGCTTTCGAGATCGCGCACCCTTGGCCGACGAACGCGACGTCTGCGATCGTGCCGTCCTCGACACGCAGGTAGACGGTCACGCGGTCCCCGCAGAGCGGGTTGTGGCCGACCGCCTTGGCGCTGGCGTCGGGGAGCTCGCGGAAGTTCCGAGGCCTCTTGCTGTGGTCGAGGATCGTCTCCTGATACAACTCTCGGAGGTCGGGCATCAGGTCGCCCCTCGCCGACCCCGTGGGGACGATCGACCAATCACCGGATCGCGCTTCATGAGGACACCCCGAGGCCGGCCCCTTTCGGAAGGCGCGAGAGGATGAGCTGGTCGAGCTTGATGCGGATCGGCGCGACCTTCACCTGGTTCACGACGTCGGCCACGAAGGCGTACGTCAGGATGTTTCGGGCCGCCTCCTCGTCGATGCCCCGGGACCGCAGGTAGAAGACGGCGTTGTCGTCGAGCTGGCCGATCGTCGACGCGTGATTGCACTTCACGTCGTCCGCGAGGATCTCGAGGCCGGGCGTACTGTCGACGAACGCCTCCTTCGAGAGAAGGAGGTTCTTGTTCGTCTGCCGCGCGACCGTCTTCTGCGCATCCTTCCGGACGTAGATGTTCCCGTTGAACACGCCGCGCGCCTTGCCGTCGAGGATGCCGCGGTACAGCTCGACGCTCGTGCACGATCGCGCCACGTGGTCGATCCGCGTGTAGTTGTCGTGCTGCTGCGTCTCGCGGGGCATGAAGATCCCGTTGAGCGTGAGGCTCCCACCTTCTCCATCGAATTTCGTGGACACGGAGTTCCGGGACAGGGAGCCGCCGAAGGACATCGAGTGCGCCGTCACCGTCGAGTCCCGGTCCTGGTCGATCGTCATTGTGCCGAAGTGGAACGCCCGTTCGGACTCCCGCTGCACTTGGTAGTGTTCGAGCGTGGCGCCCGGCCCGACGACGACCTCCGTGACGGCGTTCGTGAAGGTGACCTCGGGGGCCCAGCCCGCGTACGTCTCGATGACGGTCGCCTGGCTGTTCGCGCCGAGCAGGAGCAGGTTCCTCGGGTAGGAGACGATCGGCAGGTCTTTCGAGGCCGACAGGAAGAGCAAATGGATCGGTTCGTCCACGACGGTGTTCTTGGGGATTTCGACGAACGCGCCGTCCTGGAAGAACGCCGTGTTCAGTCCGACGAACGAATCGGCCTCGAGGGGCGCGTGCTTGCCGACGTGCTTCTCGAGGATGCCGGGCTCCGAGCGGAGGATCTCCGCCGCGGACGCGATCCGGACGCCCTCCGGCAAGGATCGCAGGTACGAGAGGCGGGGCGAGTACCGGCCGTTCACGAACACGACGCGGCTCGTCTTCAGCACGCCGAAGGTGAAGGCGTCGAGCTTCTCGGCAACGACGCCATCCGGACGCGCCAGGATCGCCGGTTTGAAGGGCACCCGGAGGAGCGGCGCGAGATTCGTGTACTTCCAGTCCTCGTGCTTCTGCGTCGGGAACCCGAGGGTCTCGAACCGCCCGATCGCCGCCTTGCGGAGCGTCCGGAGCCACTTCGGCCCGCCTAGCTCCTTCTCCGACGACGCAAACTCCCCGACGTACGTCTGCTTCGCGTCGACGGCGACCGCCACGTCCGTCACCGACCTCACGGACGCACGGGCGCTGGCCTCGGGGCCTCCTCGAGGATCCAGCCGTATCCGTGCTTCTCGAGGTTCCGTGCGAGGTCCGCGTCGCCGCTCTTCACGATCTTCCCGTCGACGAGGACGTGCACAACGTCCGGGACGACGTAGTCGAGGAGACGTTGGTAGTGCGTCACGACGAGCATCGCCCGGGTCGGACTGCGCATCGCGTTGATTCCGCTCGCGACGAGGCGCAGGGCGTCGATGTCCAAGCCGGAGTCCGTCTCGTCGAGGATGCAGAACTTCGGCTCGAGGACCGCCATCTGGAACACCTCGTTCTTCTTCTTCTCGCCGCCGGAGAAGCCTTCGTTCAGGCCGCGCTTCATGAACGTCTCGTCGAGCGCGAGGAGCTTCGCCTTCTCCTGGACGAGCGCCATGAAGTCCATCGCGTCGATCTCCTCCTGGCCGCGGTACTTGCGGATCGCGTTCAACGCGGCCTTCAGGAAGTAGGCGTTGCTCACGCCCGGGATCTCGACGGGGTACTGGAACGCCATGAACACGCCCTCCCGGGCGCGGTCCTCGGGTCGCATCACCAGGAGGTCCTTCCCTTCGAAGTGGACTTTGCCTTGCGTGACCTCGTACGTGATGCGGCCCGCGAGGACCTGCGCGAGCGTCGTCTTGCCGCTCCCGTTCGGGCCCATGATCGCGTGCACCTGACCGGGTTGGACCGAGAGGTCGATCCCCTTCAGGATTTCCTTGCCGCTCACCTTGACGTGCAGATTCTGAATCTCGAGCATGCTGTCGTCCTCCATGGCGCGGGCGCGATCAGCCGACCGTGCCCTCGAGGTTCAAGCTCACGCCGATCAGCTTCTGCGCCTCGACCGCGAACTCCATCGGCAGCTTCAGGAACACCTGCTTGCAGAAGCCGTTGACGATCATGTTCGTGGCGTCCTCCGGCGTCAGGCCCCGCGTCTGGCAGTAGAACAGCTGCTCGTCCCCGATCTTCGAGGTCGACGCCTCGTGCTCCATCTGCGCGGTCGGATCCTGGACCACGATGTCGGGGAACGTGAACGCGGCGCACGCCGAGCCGATCAGCAGGGAGTCGCACTGGGAGTAGTTCCGGGCGCCGGTGGCGCCCTTGTGGATGTGCACCCGGCCGCGGTACGTGTTGCGGCCGTAGCCGGCGGAGATGCCCTTGGAGATGATCGTGCTGTGGGTGTTCTTCCCGATGTGGAGCATCTTCGTGCCCGTGTCGGCCTGCTGGTAGTTGTTCACGACCGCGACGGAGTAGAACTCGCCCGTGGAGTTATCCCCCTGAAGGATGCAGCTCGGATACTTCCACGTGATCGCGCTGCCGGTCTCGACCTGGGTCCACGAGATCTTCGAATTCACCCCGAGACACTTCCCGCGTTTCGTGACGAAGTTGTAGATGCCTCCCTTCCCTTCCTTGTCCCCCGGGTACCAGTTCTGGATGGTGGAGTACTTAATCTCCGCGTCATCGAGGGCGATCAGCTCGACGACGGCCGCATGGAGCTGGTTCGTGTCCCGGATCGGCGCCGTGCATCCCTCGAGATAGCTGACGTACGCCCGCTCGTCCGCGATGATCAGGGTGCGCTCGAACTGGCCCGTGTCCTGCGCGTTGATCCGGAAGTACGTGGACAGCTCCATCGGGCACCGCACGCCCGGAGGGACGTAGGCGAAGGAGCCGTCGCTGAAGACCGCGCTGTTCAGGCCGGCGAAGAAGTTGTCGTTGAAGGGCACGACGGACCCGAGGTACTTCCGGACGAGGTCCGGGTGTTCCTGGACCGCCTCGGAGAACGAGCAGAAGATGATGCCCTCATCGGCGAGCCGCTGCTTGAACGTCGTCGCGACGGACACGCTGTCCAGGACCGCGTCGACCGCGACGCC
>DASPXQ010000236.1:0-2570 GCA_035637195.1 Thermoplasmata archaeon
GTGGTGGGCGCGGTTCGCCGCGAACCCAAGGATCCGTCCGCGCACGAACACGGGGCGGACCAAGGTGACGTCGGGGAGATGCGTCCCGCCACGATACGGGTCGTTCAGGATGACCTGATCGCCCTCGCGGAGCGTGCCCGGGAACTCCCGCAGGATCGACTCGACCGCCGTCGGCATCGACCCGAGGTGGACCGGGATGTGTTCCGCTTGTACGAGCATCCGGCCGTCCTCGTCGAAGAGGCCGCAGCTCGCGTCCATCCGCTCCTTGATGTTCGGGGAGTACGCGGTCCTCCGGAGGGCGGTGCCCATCTCCTCCGCGATGAACGCAAACGCCATCCGGGCCACTTCGAGTTCGATCGGGTTCACATGCCCACCTCGATCACGAGCAGGCCGGGAGGTCGGATCGACACGCGCGCGTCCGGAGGGACGACGGTCGTCCCGTGGTCCTCCTCGATGATGGCGGGTCCATCGATTTCCGCGGTGATTCCGAGTGAATCGCGATGCACGACCTGGGCATCCAGCCATCCGTCCTCGAACAGAACTCGTCGGTGGCCGGATGGATGCGAAGGACGGGTCGGTCGGGCCGGAGTTGGGACGCGCCTCGGGACCCGCACCGCGAGACGGACCGTGACGAGCTCGATCGGTTCGTTCCGTGATACGTACCCATATCGGGCTCGATGGGCGCGTCGGAAGGACGCCGCAAGGTCTCCGCGGAGCGGGACGCTCAGCTCGTAACTCTGACCGCGAAAGCGAAGGTCGACGGTCGCGTCCATGAGCGCGCGCCGGGGGTCGAACCCTTGGGACTCGAGATCCGAACGAGCGCGCTCCTTGAATTCCCTCATCACCCGATCGATCACAGGCCCGGCGCGATCCAGTGGACGCAACACGCTGCGGCTGTACTCCCGACCGACGGGAGAGATGAGGACGCCGTACGCGGAGAACGCCCCGGGCAAGAACGGCACGACGACGATCCGCATGCCGATCTCGCGCGCGAGCGCGACGGCGTGCATCGGGCCGGCACCGCCGAAGGCGAGGAGCGCCTGCTCCGTCGGATCGACCCCGCGGCGGGCGAGCACGAGGCGCATCGCCTTCGCCATCGAGGCTCGCACGACCCGTTGCACCCCGAGCACCGCGTCGTCGGCCGAGATCCGGAGGTCCGCCGCGAGCCGTTCGATCGCCTTCGCGGCGAGTTCCTTGCGCAGCGGGAGCGCGCCGCCGAGAAGTCCAGGGCCCAACGCTCCGCCCACGAGGTCCGCATCGGTCACCGTGACGCGGTCGCCGCCCTTGCCGTACGCGACGGGTCCGGGATCCGCGCCCGCGCTCTCCGGTCCGACCCGCAACGCACCCCCGGGATCGATCACGGCGAGGCTCCCGCCGCCCGCCCCCACCGACTCGATGTCGATGACGGGCAACGCGAGCGGGAAGGTATCGATGACCGCCTCCGTCGTCCAAGCCGGCTCGCCGTCCTCCAAGACGGAGAAGTCCGCACTCGTCCCGCCCATGTCGAACGTCATCAGGTGTCGAAGTCCCGGCGCGCGGGCGATTGACGCCGCCGCGGCCACGCCGCCCGCGGGGCCGCTGAGGACCATGTCGATCGGCCGCCGAACGACCGCGCGGTCCGTGGTCACGCTCCCGGACGAACGCATCACGAGGAAGCCGTGGCGGAGGGAAGCCTCGAGGGCGGCGAGGTATCGAGTCACGAGCGGCTTCACGTACGCGTCGAGGACCGTCGTCGACGAGCGTTCGTACTCTCGAAACTCCGCGAGGACCTCGTGGCTCACGGAAATCGGGAGGTCGCCCAAGGCCCGGGCCATCGCTCGTTCGTCCTGGGGACGGAGGAACGAGAACAGCAGCGAAACCGCGACCGACTCCGCTCCCGACTTGCGCACCGCGCGCACCACGCGTTTGATGTCTCGGGGTGTCGGCCGCAACAACGGACGGCCCCGCGCGTCGATGCGTTCGCGGAGTCCAAAGCACCCCTCGCGCGGCACGGGAGGCGAGGGTCGCGTCACCCGGAAATCGTACAGGGAAGGGCGATCCTGCCGTGCAATCGTGAGCAGGTCCTCGAACCCCGCAGTCGTGATGAACGCAACGCGCGCACCCTTCCGCTCGAGGATCGCGTTCGTCGCCACGGTGGTCCCGTGGGACATCCCCGTGGCGCCGAGTTCCCGCATCCCCGCGTTCACGGCCTCGGCAGGGTCTCGGGTCGACGGAAGTTTGCGGGAGACGACGGAACGGCCGCGAAAGCCAACAAAATCCGTGAAGGTTCCGCCGACATCGACGCCGACGTCCACGCCGGCGGAATGGACGGACGACTCAAGTCCTTTGTCGCCGAACTACGCGTTCCCGTTGTTCTTCAGGGAGCCCTCCATGAACTGCCGATATCCTTCGAGGTCCAGCAGCCCGTGGCCGCTGTAGTTGAACGCGATCACCGTCTCCTGATTCCGCGCCTTCGCGTCGAGGGCGAGGTCGATCGCCCCGCGAATCGCGTGGCACGTCTCCGGTGCCGGGATGAGTCCCTCGGTCTTCGCGAAGATCTGCCCCGCTTCGAACGTGCTCAGCTGGTCCGC
>DASPXQ010000237.1:0-10115 GCA_035637195.1 Thermoplasmata archaeon
CGCTTGATACGGCGCATACTTCGCGGTGCCGGCCTGGACCTCCCGCTCCGCCGCGGCCTTGTCGACGAGGAAGTGCAAGCGGTTGTGAGACAGCAGGTAGTCGAGCACGAGCGTCGTCTCGACCTTCTCCGCGACGTCGTCGACGTTCCGGTCCGCATACTTGCCGAGGTCCCGCCAGATGATGCGGTGGTACTCTTCCTTCAGCGCCCGGAGCGCCCCCTCGCGGACGTAGATGCCCCAGCGATCCGGGGCGAGGCGGAAGCTCGCATAGAACGCGACCGCCTCGGGGCCTAGTTTCAGCATGGCGGGGAGCGTCGCGGGATCCTTCGGGACCTCCGCCCGGTACGCCGAGAGCGCATCGGCGGTCAGTTCGAACCGGCGCGCGCCCTCGAGCGAAGGCATCGTTCCATGGCCGGGGACCCGCACCGACTTCGGGTCGCAGAACTCGGGATGGGCGGCGGCGAAGCTGCCGAGATCCTCCATCGGCGCCCGGATAGCCGGGGCGATTTAAGGCCTTGGCGTCAGTAGAGCAGACACTCGACGAGGCGGCCGGAAACGGTCTTGACCTCGAGGGCATCCGGAGGCTGGAACCGCACGACCACCGAGTCCGCCTCCGGATGGACCGACTCGATGGCCTGCGCCATCGGACCTCGCTCGTCCGAAAGCATCTTGCGAACCCGTTCGGAGAGGACCGCAGGATCCGCGTCGCCGACTTCCCGAGATGCGACGAGGCCATCCGCTTGCCAGCGCTCGACGGGGCCGATGTCGGTCTCGGCCTGCGCGGTCTCGGTGGAAAGCCAGCGCTCCTCGAGGAAGGTCACGAAATCCCGCCCTTCCCATCCGCACGTGGCAAGCGCGGCGGGACAGCGGGGGTGAAACCGACATCCGAGGGGTGGCCAGACGGCGTTCGGGACCTCGCCCTGAGGGAGCACCCTCTCCCGTCGCCGCTCCGGGTCCGGAATCGGGATTGCTTGCAAGAGCGCGCGGGTGTACGGATGCTTCGGATCCGCATAGATGGTGTCCGCGGGACCCATTTCGACGATCCTCCCGAGGTACATGATGGCAATTCGGTCGCACATGAACTTCGCGGTCGCGAGGTCGTGCGTGATGAAGAGATACGTGAGCTTGTGCCGCTCCTTCAGCTCGAGGAGGAACTCGAGCATCCGGGCGCGGATCGACATGTCGAGCATCGCCACGGGCTCGTCGGCGACGATAATCCGCGGTCGCAAGGCGAGGACACGGGCCGCGACCACGCGCTGTTTCTGCCCTCCACTGAGTTCGTCTGGATACTTGTCGTAAAAGAACTCCGGCGGCCGCAACCCGACGTCGCTCAGCACGCCGAGCACCGCCTTCCTGAGGAGGGCGTCCGAGCGGACCGGGACGCGCTCGCCCGCCTCCGAAATGATGCCATGGGCCCGGAACACGTCGGCGATCGCTTCACCAATCGTCATCGCGGGACTCAGCGCGGCATGAGCGTCCTGATGGACCATCTGAATCCGCTCCCGGAGCCGGAAGAGGGTCTGTCGATCCATGCCGGTGACGTCCTCGCCGCGGAACAGAATCTTGCCCGAGGTCGGCCGGACCAGCCCGACGAGGGTTTTCGCGATCGTACTCTTGCCGCAACCGCTCTCCCCGACGAGGCCGAAGACCTCGCCTTCCTCGATGGAGAAGCTCACGCCATCGACCGCGTGAACCACGGTCTCCCCGCCGCCGAGCAGGCGCTGCACGAACCCCTTGAAGACGGGGAAATACACGCGCAGGTCGCGGACGTCGAGGAGCGGTTCGCCCATGGGACTCACCTAGTACAAGTAGCAAGCCACGGCCCGCCGATCCTCCCCGACCGGCCGAGGCTCGGGATACACGGTCTTACACACATCCATCCGCTTTTCGCAGCGCGGATAGAAAGGACACCCAACCGTCGCCCCGAGGAGGGTCGGCGGCGAACCGGGGATCGAGTACAGGGCTTCCGTGTCCAGATCGATGACCGACCGGAGGAGGCCCTGCGTGTACGGGTGGAAAGGCTCCCGGAACAGCGGCACGGTCGCCCCCTCCTCGGCGATGTGCCCCGCGTACATGACCGCAACGCGGTCCGCGAACTCCGCGACCAAACCGAGGTTGTGCGTGATGAGCAGGACCGCCATGTTGTATCGTCCCATGATCGCTTGGAGGAGTTCCAGGATCTGAGCCTCCAGGATGACGTCGAGGGCCGTCGTCGGCTCGTCCGCGATCAACAGGGCCGGGTTGAACAGGAGGCACATGGCGATCATGATGCGCTGGCGCATCCCGCCGCTCAGCTCGTGGGGATACATCCCCATCCGATCGGAGGGCACCCGTACGTCGGCGAGGACCTTGAGGGCTCGCTGCTCCGCCTCCTTTGCCTCGACGGTCGGATCGTGGGCGCGGATCGTCTCGATGAACTGGTCGCGAATCCGCATCAACGGATCGAGGCGGGTCATCGGGTCTTGGAAGATCATGGCGATGTTCCGTCCTCGGAGGTCGCGCATCGCTTTCGGGGCGAGCGCGGCCAAATCCTTCCCGTCGAACAACACCGAGCCCGTGACCTTCGCGTTCTCCGGGAGGAGCCGCAGGATGGCGCGTCCGAGCGTGCTCTTCCCGCAGCCGCTCTCTCCGACGAGCCCGACGGTCGTCCCCGCCTGAATCGTGAGGTTCACGTCCTGAACCGCGTGGACGACCCCATCGGGAGTTTCGAAGGCGACCGACAACGACTTTGTCTGGAGGAGAAGCGTCACGTCTCTGCCGCCGCCTTGTACGCCTTCTTGCGGAGGAGCGGATTCAGGATGTCGTTCAGCCCTTCTCCGACGAACGTCAGGGCCGTCGTCAGGATGAGGATGAAGAGGCCGGGGTAGAAGGTCGCCCACCACGCCGAGTCGAAGCGCTGCCAGTTGAGGCTGATGTCGAACCCCCAGTCCGGGATGCCGGGAGGCAAGCCCAAGCCCAAGAAGGTCAGCCCGGCCTCCGTGAGGACCGAGTCGGCCGCGTTCACGCTGAAGATCACGGGGATGCTCTGGGCGACGTTCGGAAGGACGTAGCGTCCGATGACGCGGCGCTTCGACATCCCAAGGGCGACCGCCGCTTCGACGTAGGGCTCCTGCTTGACGGAGGCCACATGGTTCCGGATGACCCGGAAGTACGTCGGGATGTAGACCACCGCGATCGCGAACGAGACGTTCAGAACGCCCCGGCCGATGATCGCCGCGACGGCGATTGCTAGGAGAAGGCCGGGGAATGCGTAGATCGAGTCCATCACGAGGACGAGGATCCGGTCCAACCGGCCTCCGACGAAGCCCGACAACAGGCCGATTGGGAGCCCGATCACGAGGGACAAGGTGGTCGCGACCGCCACGATGGCAAGCGGGACGCGGGCGCCCCAGATGATTCGACTCAAGACGTCCTGGCCGGACCGATCGATCCCCATGAGGAAGGGCCCGCCCGGGGGCGTTTCCTCGGTCGCCACCTTCGTGTTCGGATCGAACGGCGCCAGGAAAGGAGCGAAGAGGGCGAGGACCACGATCGCGAGGACGACCGCGATGCCGATCCAGACGAGGATGCCCGCGAACGTCTTCGACTGGCCCAGGAATCGGCCGACGAGACGGCCAACCAAAGAGGTGCGGCCTCTCGCTAGCCAGCCCGCCATGGACCCACTAGTACCGGATTCGAGGGTCGACGAACGCATTCAGGATATCGATGCAGAGGCTGATGATGACCATGAGGATTCCGTAGTAGACGACGGCGCCCTGGATGGCGGGGTAGTCGCGGTAGCTGATCGCCTGGAACACGTAGCGTCCCATGCCTTCGAAAGAAAATACGGTCTCCGTGAGGATGGCACCGCTAAACAACAATGCGAAGGTGAGGCCCATGGTCGTGATGACGGGCACGAGGGCGTTCTTTAGTGCGTGCCGAAAGAACACGTTCCGCTCCTGAATGCCGCGGGCCCGGGCGGCCTCGACATAGTCAGAGCCCATTGCGTGGATCACGTTCACGCGGGTGATCCGGACGAAGAATCCGGAGAGGACGATCCCGAGGGTCAGCGATGGCAGGATCAGATGGGAAATCGCATCGACGAAGGCCCGGAGGTCCCCGGCGAGAAGGCTATCGATCGTGTACAGGCCCGTGACGGTCGGCGGCGCCGAGAGGCGCGGAGAAAACCGTCCTGACACCGGCAACCATCGGAGCCAGACCGCGAAGACAAGCTTGAGGATCAAGCCAAACCAAAAGATCGGGATGTTGTAGGCGAGGGACCCGTAGAGGCGTGCGCCGAGGTCCGGAAGCCGGTCCCGCCGGGTCCCCGCGAAGGTGCCGATGCCAATGCCGAGGACGGCCGCCACGAGCATCGACGAGAGGGTGAGCTCGATCGTGGCCGGCATGTAATATGATATGTCCTGGACGACTGGTCGGTGCGTGAGAATCGAAGTTCCCATGTTCCCGGTGAACACATCCCGGAGGTATCGGAAGTACTGAATGTACAGCGGGTCATAGAGCCCCAGTTGGGTCTTGATCTGGTCGATGACCTCCTTAGGAGTCCCCTCCCTGTAGATTGCGGTGATAGGGTCACCCGGAACCACTCGCAGGAGAATGAACGTGAACGTGACGAGCAGGAAAAGCATCGGGAACATGAGGGCCACGCGGGTAATCACGTACGCCCGCAAGGAGGCCGTCGATCCCGCCATCTAGCCACGCACCGCTGTTGGTTCAGGGCGAGAGAGGGAAAAAGGTTTCCGGGTTTTCCGCCTCACGACACGCTGATCGTGAAGTATCGGAAGAACTGGATTGGATCCAGGATGATCCCGGAAACGTTCGGCCTGAACACGACGGTTTGCTTGGTCTGCCAGAGCGGCATGTAAGGCACATCCGCCGCCAGCCCGGATTGGACTTGGCCCAAGATCTGGGCACGCTGCGTTGGATCCGCGGTGGCCGCTTGCTGCTCGATCAGCCCGTCCATCGTGTTGTTGTGGTACCAGTTCCCGAAGGACGCGCTGCCACCGGAAGCCCAGTGCAGGAACGGGAAGACGTAGTCGTCCGAGTCGAAGTAGTCCGGGAACCAACCGAGCAGGAACACGTCGAACTGTCCCCCCCTCCACGCCGCCTTGTAGTCCGTCCATTCCTTCAGGTCCAGGGTCACGGCCACCATGCCCGTCGCTTCCCACGCCCGCTTCAGTGCCTGGGCCACAAAGATTTCCGGGTCCCCGTAGTGGCTCGGGGTGTACCAAAGGGTTATTGAAAGCTTCGACGACGCGCTGTATCCGGCCTGAGTCAGCAGCTGTTGCGCTCGGGCGAGGTTGGGTGTGGCCCCGTACACGGTCTTGAACACGTCCTCGTGTGCGAACATCCCTTCGGGGATCAAACTGTACAGCGGCGAGACCGTCCCTTTGTAGGCGCTTGTGGCAATGTCCGTTCGGTTCGAAGCGTACGCCAGGGCCTTGCGGATCAGCGCGCCGTTCGCATCCGAGAAGACGGTGGTGCGCGGGCACTTCAGCAGCGCAAAGTCCGCCGCGCTGCACATGTTGAACACGAGATAGCGGATGACCGGGCTCTCGCCCGCGAGCGTCTTCACGGCCGCGTTCGTCTGGAACGCCGCGAAGTCCTCGGGTAGGAGACTCCGGTACGCGACATCGATCAGACCGGTCTGCATGGCGAGCTTCAGGTCCACGGCGGTCGAGTAACGAACGATGGTCACCCTCGACATTTTTGGCGGAGTTCCATAGTAATTCGGGTTCGCCGTCAGCTCGTACCGTTGGTGCGGGAGGTACGTCGTCAATCGGTAGGGGCCGCTCGAGACGATGACGTTCGGATAGAACTTGTCGGCCCTCAACGATTTCGGGTCCACCGGCGCCGTAACCGTGAACGCCAGGAGGGAGGCGAACGGAGACCACTTCGCGCGGAGATGCACTGCGACCGAGAGCGAGTCGACAATCGCGACACCCGAATTCGAGTAATTCGTGTAGTTCGAAGCGATCCTGAAATCGTCCCTGCTGCTGAGGGCGTCCCAGTACTCCTGCGTTCCCCTGATGTAGCCCAACAGAAACGCGGGCTCGCCGTTCAACTTGACCACCCGATCGAGCGAGTACTTGACCACGGTGGCGTTGATCGGTGTTCCGTCCTCGAACTTCAGGTTGGGGCGCAGGTGGAGAGTGTATGTGAGCCCGTCCGAGCTGATGCCGCCGTTTGCTAACGTGGGCACATCGCTCAACAAATCCGGGGTCAGGTTCGTCGTCCCGGGTGTGTAGGTGAGGAGCATCCCCATGGTGTTTTGGAGGAGGTTCCCCGAGAAGTAGTCGTACTCGTCCGCGGGGTCGAACGTGATCTCGTCATCGGTCGTGCCGACGACCAATACCTTCTGCGGAGGTGGCGCGCTCAAGAGAACGTACGCGGCTGCGCCGCTCACGAGGATGAGGACGATCAAGGCCGCGACGACCGCCAGTAACTTCCTGCTCCGACCCCGCCCCGCCGTTGGTGCTTCCTGCTGAGCTTGTGCCATTTCAGTCCTCCCCACGCATGAGCCCGAATTCTATCTGCTCAGCGCCCGTATTTCGGTGCGCTCACTTAAGCGTTTTCTACCGCGGGACGCCAGGGTTCGTCAAATGTCCAATGTCGTCTGCCTACTCGTCGCCCGATCGAGTCGCGCGATGACCTTCTCGACGCGGTCTCGAGCGAACCCGCGTTCGTCGCATAGGAACCGATAGAGCCCGCGGTCATCGGGCTCTCCGATTGGAGCCACCGGCTCGGTAGACACTGGGGGATTCTGGAAGAACGATCGAATCGTCTCGACATTCACGGACAGGGCTTCTCGCACATCGAGGGGAGCGCGATCGATGGCCCCCCACTCACGGATTCGTTTCACCGCGGTCTTGGGTCCGATCCCTTTGACTCCCACGTTGAAATCCGTCCCCACGAGAATCGCAACATCGATGAGTTGTTCGCGGGTCAGCCCGAGGGCACGAAGGTTCTCGTCGAGATCGAGGATTTCCGGGGGAACCGTCCGGGATCGTCCGCGGGATGGAAGGAATTCGGTCGAGGCCACCGCGAGGAATCGCAGAAGGCGGGGCGCGCCGAACAGCAAGGAGTCGTAGTCTTTCGAACCCGCCGCCCACACATCACCTCGGTGGGCGAGGAAGGCGGCCTGCGCCTCTCCTTCGCTCGGTGCCTGCACCCACGGAACCCCAAGCAAGGTGAGCAGCGTCTTCGCCTCCTCGACCATCGGGCGCGTGAGGCGGGACGTCATGACCGCCTTGGACCAGGCGGTCGCCATGTCGCCCGAGGCGACGGCGGCCTCGTACTCCCGCTGGGACTTCTCGCGGGCCTCGCGTCGTCCGCGGATCTCCTCCCGCTTCAACTCCGGGGGCGGTCCGTCGAAGACGAACACGGGTCGAATGTCGTAGTCGACGAGGAGGCGCGTCGTGCGGAACATGAGGCCGTTCAGGTGGGATGTGATTCGACCGTGCGAATCCTGCAGCGGTTGGCCGTCGCGCGTCCGCATGATCGAGAGGAACTGGTAGAGTTCGAGGTTTCCGTCGACGGCGACGGTCCGGCCGCGGAGCCCTTCGAGCGACGTCGGATGCCGAATGACGATCGGCGTAAGGAGGACGCCCATGGCGGCCGCGCAATCGTTCCCTCGCGTTAATCGTTTCTCCGCCGGCCCGCTCACGCGGTCGGAAGAGCGAACGTCCAGGCGTCGCGGCCCGTCGCAACCGCCTCGAGCCGCGCGAGCGCCTCGTCCTTCGGGAGGCTGAGGAACAGCTTCCCGACGTGCTTGCAAAAATCCTTCCGGGCCACGAGCTTTTCCCAGTCCGCGCAGTCGTGGACGATCGTCCGGTGGACCGGATCGATCTCGATGCGATAGTCCCCCACGCGAGCGAGGACGACCTCACCGTCCCTCGCAATCTCGACGTCCCGCGACTGGATCCGCTTCGCCCGATCCAGGCGGCTCGGGTCCATGAAACGCCCGAGCGCCTCGTCGACAAGGGCATCCTTCGGCACGTCGGCGCCGAAATCCTCCAACGTCAGGGAGCGGAGCCGCGCCTCCGACCGAGTGGCCTGCTTGCGGAAGGTCTCGATCCGGGTAAGTGCGCGGGCGTGCTCCTGCGTCTGCACGCCGAGCATCCGCAAAATCTGAAGGCAGTTCTCCGGCGCGTAGCCGTGGAAGTGGTTGTTGAAGAACCCGAACGTCGTCTCGGCCTGGCCCGCGACCTGCTGGACCCGCGGTACCCACGACTTGAGTTCCTCGTCCGAGTAGCGGTAGTTGTACCACGGGTCCGTGCCGTGGCCATGCCACCGGACGTATGCGAGTCGTGCGGTCACGTGCAGGTCCGGCGGCAAGAGCGGTTCGTCGACGATCGTGTACGCGACGCCGGTCGACCGCAGCAGGTCGAACGCCTCGAGCGCCATCCACGACTTGTTCCGCGGCTCGAGCGCGAAGGTGAAGTCGCGAGGGAGCGCGTCGAGGAATCGGTGAATCGTCGACTCCTCGAATCGCAGGCGGGGCGGGAGCTGGAGCAGGAGGGGCCCGAGCTTGCCGGCGTCGCGCAGCGGCCGCATGAGCTCGCAGTAGGCGAGGAGGTCCTTGTCCGCGCCGCGGGCGACGTCCAGGAACCGATCGTGCGTGACGGTCTGCGGGACTTTCGCCGCGAACATGAAGTCGTCCGGGGTGAAGCGCCCCCATCCTTGGACCATCCCCGGGGACGGCGACCGGTAGAACGTCGAGTTGATCTCCGCGGTGTCGAACACGCGCGAGTACGCACGGAGCTTCGACTCGGTCGCGTTGCGGTAGAATGGGCCGATCCACTCGTGGTAGTCCCACCCGCTGCACCCGAACCGAAGCCGGACCATCTCCGCTACCGGAAGGCTGGCGCGATACATTATCGTATAGCCAGCGGCGCTTCGCCCGGGGCAGTTTCGGGGCCCTCCGCGGCGTCGGCTTAAGACCCTCCGATGCTTGCGGGCCGGCATGGGCGAGAGGTTCGTCGGCGCGGGCGGTTGGGGATACTTCGGCGGCGGCCTCGAGTCGTATGCGCGCGCGTTCCGGTTCGTGGAGGTGAACGCGGGCTTCTATCGTCCCATCCCGGAAACGTTCGCTAGGCGGTGGCGGACCCGGGTACCGCCCGACTTCACGTTCGCCGTGAAGGCGTTCCGGGGTGTGAGCCATGTGGACGGCCTGCGGGGCACCGCGCCCGCGCGGGCCGCGTTCGCCCACGATGTCCGCATCGCGAAGATCCTCCGAGCCCCCTTCCTCATCCTCGAGACCCCTGCCAGCCTGCCCCTCGAGGCGCCCCAGGTGGCGGGCCTGCGGGACCTCGTCGGGCTCGCGGCGGACGGCCCGCGGCTCGGGCTCGAGGCCCGGGCCCATCGGTCCGGGCCCCTTCCAAGGGCCGCACAGAAAGCGATGGAAGACCTGGGCGTGCTCGACGTCGTGGACCTCTCCCAATCGGCGCCCCGCGTCGCCAACGACACGGTCTACTCGCGGCTCTTCGGGCCCGGCCCGCACAACGTGTACGAGTTCGACGACGACGAGCTGCGGGCGATCGACCGGGCGGGCCAGGACGCCGTCCAAGTCGCCTTCACCTTCCACGGCGTCCGGATGTACAAGGACGCGGCACGCTTCGTGACCTTCAAGCGGACCGGCTCGTTCCCCGCCGCGACCTCGGCCCGCGGCGTCGCCTCGCTCGACGAGGTGCTCCGGCCGGACGCGACGTTCCCGGCGACGCGCGAGGCGCTCCTCCGGGATCACGGCTGGAAAGTCGTCGACGCGGATGAGGGCACGCGCGTGCACGCGTCGCGGTTCCTCGGGGCGTTGCCCGATCGGACGTTCCCCAGCCTCGATGAGGTGCTCGCCGAGGTCGACGAGTCGGCGGTCCTCGTGAAACGCCTCCCGGGGGGCGAATTGGCCTCTCAAACGACCCTCCATGGACCCCTGGGAATCTTGTAGTAGCAGATACTACAATAGGGTTATTATTCCCCGAGAAATTAGGCCGGGACTAAGAGGTGTGCTAGAATGTCTCTCTGCGGCACTGACTATGCCATCGGCGCGGTCCGGAACATGTACCGCGAATCGCGGCAGGACAACGCCATGGTCGTCATGCCCTCGAAGCTCCAGAAGGGGC
>DASPXQ010000238.1:0-2044 GCA_035637195.1 Thermoplasmata archaeon
CTCGACGCGACCTCCCCGCGGCAACTCGTCCCGAGGCTCGCCGATCCCGGGTTCCTGATCGCCCGCGGTCGCGGCGTCCACGACCTCGCGTTCCTCAAGCTCGTCCACAACGCGGGCGAGACGATGCAGATGACGTTCAACGAGGCGCCGTCCGCCGTGATCGCAGGAGGGCGTGACGCCGAGCCGATGTCCGCGGTGGACTTCGGTCGGCTCTTCGCCGTCGAGGACCTTCTCGTCCATGCATGGGAGGGTCGCGTTACGGGCCACTACGACCAGCACTTCCGGGACATCGCGGACGAAACGTTCGCGGGGGGACCGCTCGACCTGAGTGCATTCGACGCCCGCGAGGAGCCCTGCAAGGACGCCGCGCGTAGGGCGTTCCAGGCCGCCTACATCCTGCAGAGCGCGGGCGAGTTGGAACGGGCCGCGGACGCATACGAGCGTTCCATCCGGCTCGTCCCGTCGGCCGAGGCGCACACGTTCCATGGCTGGACGTTGAGTTTCATGGGCCGGTACGACGACGCGATCGAGGCATGCAAGCGCGCGATCAAAGTCGACGCCGCGTTCGGCAATCCGTACAACGACATCGGCGCGTACCTGATTGAGATTGGCCGCCTGGACGACGCGATCCCGTGGCTCGAACGGGCCACCGCCGCGCCGCGCTACTGCTGCTACTTCTACGCACACACGAACCTCGCTCGGATCTACTTGCAAAAGGGCATGCGCGAGAAGGCGCGGAAGTGCCTGCTCGAGGCGCTTCGTGTGAACCCGGAGTACGAACCCGCTCGGGAGCTGCTGCGCCGCATCGACGGACACGGCGGCTATCACGCGTGAGGCGCGAGGATCGCATCGCGAACGGCGAGGTACTCACGGTGGGAGAGCGTCGCCTCCGGACCTCGAGATACGAGGATCTCCGCGCGGCCTTCCGCGGTCGTTAGGATCAGGTTGTCGGCGACGACCCGGGAACCCGAGGACACGTCGGCGGGCTCGACAACATGGCTGACGTCGCTCACCGACTTCCGTTCCATCTCCCTTTGGATGACGTATCCTTGGAATTCCTTGACGTTCCAGGCGCCGTGCACCTCGAGATGCGCGCGAAACTCGAGGATGCGCCGGTCCGTGACGAGGAGCGTACCTCCCTGAATCGCGAGCAGCACAAGGGGCCACTCCTCGTCGCCAAGATGCTGGCCGAACAACGAAAGGCGGTACGGATCCCTCTTCGCGCCGCGACCGAGACCAAGCATTGCCGTCCTTTCGAACGCGTCGGCGTCGCGCATCGCGCGACCGATGGGACCGCGGGAGATGAAGGTTCCCTCGGAGGTCGCACGACGAGCACCCTTAAGTTAGCCGTTCGATTGACTTGGGGCGGCTGTGTCGACGACGAAAACGGGCGAGGCAAAGGACGCCCTGGAACGAGGGGATTTCG
The DNA here is from genome assembly GCA_035637195.1 of Thermoplasmata archaeon. Classification (GTDB taxonomy): domain Archaea; phylum Thermoplasmatota; class Thermoplasmata; order RBG-16-68-12; family RBG-16-68-12; genus RBG-16-68-12. Next base: position 1,427 of record DASPXQ010000238.1, read on the forward strand.
AGCGCGCGTTCCGCATCGTCGAAGAGGCGGTGGCCGCCGCTCCGGACGACCCGGAGGCACGTGAGCTCTACGCGGTCACGCACCTCGCGAAGGCGATCCGGCTCTCCGACCGCGCCCGAGAGGCCAGGCGACAGGAGTTGATCCGCCGCGCAATCGATTACGACGTCGAGTTCGAGGACACCCAAGACGTGTCTCGGATGTTCGACGAAGCCCTCGCCGCGATCGAGGATGTCTTGCGAGTACAGCCGGGGCACTGGAAGGCGCTCCTCCTCAAGGCGAGCCTGCTGTTCCGGAAAGACCGGGTGGCGGGACGTCCGCAGGCGCTCGAGATCCTCGCGAAACTCGCGGACGCGGACCCGACGAACCGACAGGTGCCCTTCACGATCCGGAAGATCGAGCGCCCGTGTCCCCGATGCGAGGACACGGGCTTCTGTTCGTACTGCAAGGGCCGTGGGAGCAAGCGATTCCTCCGGATCGAATCGAAATGCGCAAAGTGCTACGGCCGGGGCATCTGTCCCGCGTGCGGACTCCTCTAGTCACTCGTCCTCGTCCTCGAGGTCCGCGAGCGCCTGGTCCTTCCCCTCGATCCACTCGACGCGGTCCGCGCGGCCGATCTCG
>DASPXQ010000239.1:0-7642 GCA_035637195.1 Thermoplasmata archaeon
TTCCGGCGCAAGTTCGTCCTCACGCCGCAGGACAACCTCTTCCTGTACGTCCGCGACGCAGTCAGCGCGAAGTTCCACATGGGCTCGTGCTACGTCGTCTTCGACGGAACGGAGATCGTGGCGGCCTTCAAGGCCCGACGGCGGAAGTGGCAGCTCGTGGTGACGGAGTTCGAAGGCGACGCCTCGGCCCGGCGGACCGTCGAGGCGTGGGAGGCCGAGAATGACCTGGCCGTCGAGGAGGAGGTCGATCGGATCTCCGATCACGAGGTCATGGAGTGGTACGCCAAGATGTACGGCCACGGCGCCGCGGACCGCTGACGCCGCGCGGCAGATTCTTGTCGCGCGTCGGGATGCCTCCCCGGGAGATCCATGGCCATCCTTGGCATCGACACAGTCGCGATCGTCGTCTCCGATCGGCACAAAGCGATCCGCTGGTATCGCGATGTCCTCGGGCTCGACATCGCGTACATCGGACCGAGCGAGCCGCACGCCGACGGCTCGGTCCAAGGCACGCCGGACCGGGCGGGACACTGGATCGAGATGGGCCCGCTCCGTCCGCGGACCCGGGTCCATCTCTGCGAGATGAAGCCGACGGAGCCCGGCCCCACGGGCATCACGTTCCTCACGGACGACATCCTATCGGATTACGAGCGGATGCGCGCGAAAGGCGCGGAGTTCCTGGAACCCCCGCAGAAGATGGAGTGGGGCGAGTGGTTGAGTCGATTCCTCGATCCGGACGGGAATGAGTTCGACCTCAAGCAGCCGATCTCGACGGAAGAATGACGTCGTCAACCGGGGACGTTACAGGTCCTCGGGAGGCAGCGTCTCCTTGATGACGACGAGGCTGACGCTGTCAAGGAGGATGTGGGCCTCGCACTTCGGGCAATCGATGCCGTTCCAGCTGTCCATCGTCTGCGACGCCGTGAGCGTGATCCGGGTCGATTTGCAGTACGGGCAGAGAAAGCTCACCTGCAGGTCGCGGTCCATCAGCCGGTCCAGGGAGATCTTGTCGACGACCCGGTGCACGTGGCGCCTCCTGAACTCTTGGAGGAAGCTGCGTACTGGTCCCATATTAACGAACCGGCCAAATTGCGGCAAACGCCAATTGTTTCCGCGGACGCGGGCTCTCACGCCGGCTCGGGTCTACGACCGGCCTCGAGATGTAAGGCGCGGTCGGCACAGGAGGCGGCCTCGTCGAACCGTCCGAGCTTCGTGAGGACGAAGCCCTTGTTGACCCATGCGCCGCGATACGCCCCGTCGATCTCCAGCGCCCGCTCGTAGGACCGCAGCGCCTCCTCGTACTTCCCGAGGCGCGCGAGCGCGTTTCCTTTGTTGTTCCACGCGACCTCGTAGTTCGGATGGACCTTGATGGCGGCGTTGAAGCATCGCAGCGCGTCGACGAGGCGCCCCATCTTCGTCAACGCGTTGCCCTTGTTCACCCACGCGACCTCGTTGCGCGGGTTGATGTCCAGCGCCATATCGATGGCCCGCAGCGCTTCCTCGTACCGGCCGAGGAGGATGAGGGTCGCGCCCTTTCCGTACCAGGGGATCTCGGCGCCCGGGAGGCCCACCCGGGTCGCTGCGATGGCGCGGTCGTACTCCTGGAGGGACCGCTCGTAGTTCCGGCGCGCCATGTCGCGCTCCGCGAGGACCAGTTCCCGCCGCAAAATCGACGTCGCATGCCGCCTCCGGATCTCGGAGATCGTGAGCGCCGCAGGCCACGGGACGGCCGAGACGATCCCGATGAACCATGGGACGGTCCCCGCGGCGTCCGGACCGGACACCGCGGCGAAGGCCAAGCCCACCAGGGGGATCGCGCCGGCAACCGCGAGGACGACCCGCCAGCGGCCGACCGCGAGGCGTTTGGTCGACCACGCGAGAGGGAAGGCCGAAGCGACCGCAAGTCCGACGGCGATCGCCGTGGTCCCAGGGTCGCCTCCGAGGGAGGCCCCGCCGAGCTGAAGGGCGATGCCCGCGAGCAGCGGGAGACCGTCGAGCAACGGCAGACCGCGGATGCCGTCCCGGAAGAGTTGTAGGACGAGGAGCGCGCCCACCGCAAGGAGTAGAGCCCCGACACCGGCCGCTGCGAAGGGCTGCCGCATGACCCCGGACACCGCGAGGCTCGCGGCGCCCGCGAGGACGATGCCGCCCGCGATGTCCGGTGAGAGGCGAAGGTCCAATCGACGCGACCCCGCGGCCCGGCGGATGCGCGGGATTACCAAGGGGGCCCGAACCTGTTTGGTCGGGAGGACCGGAGTGGCTGGAGGCTTCGGTGCGGCCTCCGGGACGCGAACCGGAGCGGGCGTCGGAGACTCGGGCTCGGCTATCGGCGTGGGTTTGACCGCCGGCCTCGGTCGGATCGTGGGCTTCGGTATGGGCCTCGGGACGGTCGCGGGGACCGGCTTGAGGGGAACCGAAGCAGGAACCGGAGCGGCCGGCGGAGCGGCGGGTGTGACCTCGCGCTTCGGTGGCGGAGGCGCTGGTTCCATCGCCGGTTTCGACGGCGGGGGCGGCGCAGCCTCCGGAGGGGGCGGTTCGAAGTGTCCAAGGAAGTCGTCGACCCGGGCCAGTAGGTCCTCCATCGGTACCGCATCGGGCGCCTTGGCGGGTTCCGGTGACGGCCGCGGCACGGTCACCTCCTTCAGAGGCTCCCCGCAGATTTCGCATTCGGGTGCGTCCGAGTCGTTGTCGGCACCGCAGATCGGGCAGAGGACGATGTCGAGGATATCTTCCTCCGCGGGACCGACCTCCTCCGTCTCCACCTCGAACTCCGCGGCGCAGCGGGGACACTTCGGGTCGGCGCCCGCCACGAAGCCCCCGCAGTTCGTGCAGATGAACAGGAGCCCGACCTCGCCTTTTTCCAGGACCGCGTCGGGGTCGCGGTCTTTCAGCTGCGTCGGATGACGGAACCCCTGCTCGAACAGCCTCAGCGCCTTTTCGCGGTCGAGCCCCAGGGCTCGGCTGAGCCGTACGACCGCTTCGTCGATGACGAAGGCCCCGCAGTTCTCGCACTCCGTCTCGTCGGGAGGGATGGGCTCCTGGCAGACGGGACACAGGACCCGGGGCTGTTTCCCGGGCATCGGTGCGGCGATTCGACCCGTCGGGAAGCGCATAAACCATCGCGTCTTGTTGTCACGGCCGATAAGGGCAGGTCCGCGCGCTTAAGTAGCCGGGTCGGCTTCCATTCGCTCTCCATGGTCTCGCGCGTGGACTTCCTCGTCGCCCTCGCGCTCGGCATCGCCCCCGCGCTCGTCGTCCTCTGGTTTTCCCTCCGCCGGTTCGACCGGCCGTACGTGGACCGCACCCTCTTCGACGATCGGCGGGTGTTCGGTGGGCTCGCGATGGGGATGGTGTTCGGGATCGTCGCGAGCGTGCTCAACCTCTCGATCGGCTCCGGATACGTGACCGATGTGGCCGGCTCCGTCATCCTCCTCGCGGGAATCCTGCTCTTCGAGGAGCTGTTCAAGGTCGTATACATGAACCGCCGCGGATACCGCGAACGGTTCGATACGACGTTCTACGGGGTTCCGATCGGTGTGGGCGTCGCCGCCACCTCCGTCGTCGCGACAATCACGTGGGTGGTGGGCGACTCTCTGTACTCCGGCGTCGTGCTCCCGCTCATGGTGCTGTTCTCCGTCAGCCTCAGTTTTGTGCATGCGGATTCCGGCGCCTTGATCGGGTTCGGGGCATCCCGCGGCGATCTCTGGGGCGGCTTTCGGAAGGGGCTCGCGGTCCGATACGCCCACATCGCGCTGATGTCGCCGTTCATCCTCCTTTCCGGGCAGGCTGCGAGCCCGGGGATCCTGATCCCCGCGCTCCTCGGCCTGTTGTCCTCGATCGCGTTCGCCGTGATCGTCTACGATTACGTCTATCGCGTCGTCCTGCCCGGGACCTTGCCCGAGGATCTCCGGCGCGAGCTGCGACGCGAGAAGCGCGCGCGGCCGGTCAGGCCGTGAGCCCGATCGTCCGGTAGAATCCGGCTTTCGGCTCGAACACCGCGTTCGTCCGGATCAATGCGTCGAGGGCGGCTCGGGGGTCCGGGATGCCGAGTCCGGCGAGGACGCGGGTCCAGTCGTCGAAGGTGAAGAGCTCGAGCTCCCGGGTGAGCTCGACGGCGGCCGTCCGGATTCGGATGGATCGGTCGCCGGTCCGGGGGATGGCCGCGAGGACCCGTGCATGCACGTCCTGACTGCGCCGTCGCTTGCGCGGCGCGAGCGCCTGTTCGTACGCCCGCAGACCGCCGGCCACCTCTGCGTTGATGCGCCCCACGAGCGGAGCGAGCTCCCTTGCCGATTCCGCCCGCGCGCGGACCCTCGCCGGCGTCACGCGGATTTCGAATCCGCACGAGCATGTGGTGGTCTTCTGTTTCAGGTCCACGCCCTTCGCGCGCTTGCAGCGCGGGCAGACGACGACGCCGTACGGGCTCATGCGAGGAACACGAGGCCCGCGAGACAGACCCCGTAGTGGTCCATCGGGATGCTCAGCTCTTCGATCCGGTAGTCGATGGCCCGGAACTTGATCCCTCGCAACTTCGCCATGCTCCCCATCTTCCATTCCATGACTTCCCGGAGCGAGTTCTTCGTGCCGTGCATGTGTCCCTCGGCGACGTACCCGCCGAATCCGTCGTCCCGGAAACCGTAGGCGATCCCGGCGGAGATCGTCTCGCCTTCTCCGCCCCGCTGCTGCGCGAGGACGCAGAACGTGATCGCGCCCATCGGAAGATCTCTCTTGCGGACGGGTTTGATGCCGACCGGGAGGACGGAGGAGACGGACACGATGTTCTGTTCCGACAGGCCCGCGTTCTGCAGCGCCTCATCGAACGCGTTCAGGTCGGATACCTTGGAGACGGCCTTGCCCGACGTGACGAAAAACTTCGTGGGAATCGGGAGCATGGGGGTCTGTGAGGAGCGCGCATTGTGCGTCGGGACTTAAGGGTTTGCAGGCGTCGCGCACGGAGGCGTGTCACTAATATTCGCGTATTTCTATTTATTACGGAAGATGAATCCCGAGCGTCGGCGGACCGTGACGGGCTCCGCGGTCAGGATCGTCTTCCGCATGCTGTAGGCGTCCTCGCCCCAGGAGTAATAACCGTACAGCACGCCGTCCGTGCGGTACCCGAGTCTCCGGTAGAACTCGATGGCTCCCAAGTTTTCCGTGCTGACCTCGAGACGGATCGTCGACACGTGTCGCTCGCCGCAGATCGCCTCGGCGGCGTGCATCATCGCCGTGCCGGTCCCACGACGGCGGGCGTCCGGGGCGACCGCAATCGAGAGGATTCGGCACACGACGCCCTCGAACAGGAGCATCATCGCCGCTTCGACACCTTCGGGGCCATCCTCGACGAGGGTGAGCGCCTGCCTGTTTCTCAGGATCCAGTCGACGTGGTCGCGACGGAACCGATGCTCTTGGAAGCAGAGGACCTCGAACCGGTAGAGCGCTTCGAGATCGTTGGGGTCGGCGGTGCGCAGCACGGCACCGTCGGACCGCACTGGGGGTTATTGTCCTTTTCGACGTCGAGGCTCGTCCGTGAGAGTCCTGGCGTCGGCGGCTCCTATCGCGTCGGCCGTCGCGCTGCAATCCAATATTTCCGACCCCCACGGCGCGGCGGAGTCATGTGTTGGATGCTACCCCAGCACGCGACTTCGGCGAAGCCCGCCCGTCGAAGGCTCGCGCGAATTGCGGGAAGCGGGTACGCTCGCTCCCGATGGAGCTCGTCAATCCGGGACCATCGTCCGTCGCGGCGCACGAAGCAAGTGACCTTCAACGTCGCGACCTGGCTCCGAGCATTCCATGTAGAACGGTGAATTACGAACGCGTCGCGCGTGTCGACCTCGACGAAACTGGGGTGCCTCTGCCAGCCCTTTGAGACGGTTCCCGGAGTGTTCATGTCGAACAGAAAGACTCCACCGGGCCGCAACGCGGCGAATGCGCCTGCGAAGGCTCTCGTCAGCTCGTTCGACCGGAGGAGATAGTTCAGGCTGTCATACCACGACGTGACGAGGTCGAATTCCTCCCGGAAGCGAAGCGACCGGACATCCTTCTTGATGAAGCGCACCTTCACGTGGGCTTCCCGAGCCCTCCTGCGGGCCAACGTGAGCATCCCCGCGGATCGATCCACACCCGACATTCGGTAGCCCTTCTTTGCCATCGCAACGGCGAAGGTTCCCTCGCCACACGTCATGTCGAGAATCTTGCGGGGTTTCGCGTGCAGTCGAGCGAGGACCTTCGGGAGGAGTTCCGCGACGCGGGCGCTGAACTCGCTGTATCCGAATTTCGAATACACTTCGGCGAAGTCGCGCCCGTAGACGCTCATGATAGCCCCGGGTCAGTATGCTCCAGCGTTCCATGAACCTTGACCGCGGCCGACGGAGTTGTGAGATGCCGCTGGCACCGCGAAAGGGTAATCTAGACCGTGGCGAATGGGACGGAGGTTCATGGTCTCTATCGGAGACATCCAGAAAGGACGCCACATCGGCGAGACGGTCGAGCTGCGCGGCTGGATCTACCGCACGCGGACCGTCGGAGGCAAAGCCTTCGTGGTCGTCCGGGACTCGACCGGCATCATCCAGGTGACCATTTCCAAGGATGCCGTCCCTCCGGACGCGTTCGCCGCGGCGGAGAAGGCGCTGATCGAGTCCGCCGTCGAGGTCACGGGGACCGTGACGAAGGACAAGCGCGCTCCGGGCGGCTACGAGCTCCGGGCGACCGGTTTCCGTGTCGTGCACTTCGCGGAGAAGTTCCCGATCCAAGAGGACCCGAGCGAAGAGTTCCTCCTCGACGTCCGCCATCTCTGGGTCCGGTCGCAGCGCATGACGGCGATCTTCCGCATCCGTCACACGGCGTTCGCTGCGGTCCACGAGTACTTCCGCGGGCAGGGGTTCTGGGAGGTCCACCCGCCGATGATCACCTCCGCGGGGAGCGAAGGTGGCACGACCCTCTTCGAGCTGGAGTACTTCGGCCGCAAGGCCCACCTCACGCAATCGTGGCAGCTGTACGCCGAAGCGCTCGTCCTCGCGATGGAGAGGATTTACTACATCGGACCGTCGTTCCGCGCGGAAAAATCCCGGACGACCCGCCATCTCACGGAGTACTGGCATGCAGAGATGGAGCAGGCGTGGGCGGGGATGGACGAGGTCATCAAACACGCGGAGGGCGTGATCTCGTATGCGTGCCAGCGCGTCGCGGAGGAACGGCCGGAGGATGTCGTCGCCCTCGGCCGGACGCCGGAATTCCTGAAGGCCGTGAAGCCGCCGTTCGAGCAGCTGACGTACGACGAGGCCCTCAAGCGGCTTAAGGCGAAGGGCGTGGATGTCGAGTGGGGCAAAGACCTCCGGACGCTCGAGGAACGTGCGCTCACGGAAGGCAAGGCGAAGCCGATCATCGTAACGCACTACCCCCGGACTACGCAGGCGTTCTACAAGGCGCGGGACCCGAAGCACCCGGACCTGGTGCTCGCCTTCGACGTGATCGGCGGCGACGGCGTCGGGGAAATCGTCGGGGGCAGCGAGCGGGAGACGGACCTGGAGACGATCCAGAAGGGCCTCAAGGAACAGGGGGAAGACCCGAAGGCGTATGATTGGTATCTGGACTCCCGCCGCTTCGGCAGCGTTCAGCACGCCGGCTTCGGCATGGGGATGGAGCG
>DASPXQ010000240.1:0-6712 GCA_035637195.1 Thermoplasmata archaeon
CGAGTGCGGCCTCCCGATCGTGCAGCGCGGTCTCCCGGACCGCGAGCTCCCGTTCGATGGATGCGGCCCGTGACTCCCGATCCGCGAGGCCCTTCCTCTGGGCCTCGAGCTCGGCCTTTGCCTTGCTCGATTCCATCGCGAGGAGCTTCTTTTGCGATTCGACCTCCACGGATTCGGACGCGTTGCGCGCTTCGAGCCTCTGCATGATCAACGCGCTTGCCTCCTTGACTGCGGCAAGCTCGGAGCGCAAGGCGTCGAGTTCCCGCTGCCTCAGCCCGCTTCGTTGGGACTCCTGCTCCAGCTCCCACTTCCGGCGGTAGAGCTCCTCTTCCCGCTCGATGAGTTTCTTCTCCTGATCCCGTTGGACATCGAGATCCCGGGTGTACGCCTCGCGCTCGGCGGCTTCCTGTGCAGCGACCTGCGTGAGGAGCGCGTCCGCGTCGCCGATACCGTCCACGGAGGCGTCGGGATAGCTACGTTGCAGCTGCTCGATGCTGATCGAGGAGTGGCCGTAGTCGTACGTGCGCACCTCGAGTTGGGCCCTCGAACTCGTCGCGTCCTTTAGAATCTCCGGCACCGCCGGTCGACCGGCGAGGTCCACGGACGATCGGTGCTCCGCGAGGACGCCGTCGCCGTCCCGCAGGACGAGTACCCCCTCGGAGGGCACGTCGCCTCGGAACACGGACGTTTTGAGGAGCCCGTTGAACTTCATCGCCCGGAGCTCCTCGAGGATTGCCCGGATTGTCGCGGCCCCCCCATCGGCGATCCGTTCAACTCGACCGGGAGGAACCTCCATGTGCGCGCCCAAGATTGTTATCACGTTAAGAAACTTGCCGTGAGATTCTACTCCATGAAACAAAATCCGAGGCCGATTGAGTACTTGCGGCGGCTCACGAGATACGGCTCTAGCGTGACCCGAGTCAACCTTAAACAAGGTTAACATTCGCCGCGACGCGGGCCGACAACGATTTTCTAGAACCCCCGCGATGGTGTGACCGCGTTCATGATGACAAGAGGGTCAGCCGACGTCTGTCGTGACGACCCCTATGAGTGCTGAAACGCATGGGCTTCGCCGTCCGGGTTCCGGGGCATCGCGATCGCGGTTGGTTCGGGCGCACGACCGCGGCTCGTTTCCCGTGCGGGAGCTCGAACCGGCGGCATCCGGGTGGTTTCCCGCCCGCGCAGAGATTCCATTCGCGTCGAAGCGATGAAATCAGCCGTGATACCGGGTCCATAACGCCTTTAGACCGGGAAGGATGAAACCACGTCTCGAGGCCTCCATGGACCGCTCCCGTCGAATTCGTCCGCTCGCGATTGCGATGACCGTGCTGCTGCTCGCCGGCCTGGCCCTGATCACGGTGCCGCCGCGCGTCTCGGCAGGCACCGCGATCGTCTTCAGCGAGGACTTCGAGAGCGGGCAGATCTCTCCGAGCTGGGAGGTCCGCGATACGAACCCGCTCGCGGGCCTCGACTACTGGGGGATCTCAAACTACCGGGTCCACGGCGGCAACTTCAGCGCGTGGTCCGCGCAGGTCGGGACGCAATCGATCGGCGGCCAGAACAACTCGGACGTCCACCTGTACGACGACGAGATGCAGGCGGACTTGGTCGTGAACCTGAGCGCGAACGGGTTCGTGAGCCTGACGCTCTCCTTCTACTATTACTCGCACACCGAGAGCGGCGGCGGCGATTGGATCCAGGCGTGGTACGAGGCGGGCGGCACACAGTTCCCGATCTTCAATAACACGGGCGGCACCGGCAACAAATTCGACCTGGCGTCGGTGGCGGTGCCCACGAACGTCGAGCGACTGATCATCCGCTTCCACAGCGATAGCGCGAACCACGGCTTCGAGGGCGCCTACGTCGACGACGTGGTCTTGACGGGCTCGGAGAGCACTCCGCCCACGTCGAGCGTCTCGAGCCTGCCGGCCCTGACCAACGCATTGCCGGCCCCGATCGCATACACCGCGCAAGACAACGCGAACGCGAGCGGCGTGGCCTACGCGGAACTCTGGTACCGGCTCGGGACGTCCGGGAACTTCACCCTATACACGACCCCATCCGACCCGCTCGGGCAATGGATCACGCGATCGATTCCGTTCGACGTGACGTTCGCCGCGGGCGACGGTTACTACGAGTTCTACACGATCGCGGTCGACCGCGCGGGGAATGTGGAGGCGCCGCCCGCGACCGCGGACGCTTCGATGACGATTGACACGACGGCCCCGACGCTCACGGTCACATCTCCATCGTCCGGCGCGACGGTCGAAGGCTCGGCCACGGTCAACTGGGGCGCGTCCGACTCGCTCTCCGGGCTCGACCACTTCGAGGTGAGCGTCGACGGAGGAGCGTTCCAGAGCACCGGTGTGACCCCGTCCGCCACGTTCGGCGACCTCGCGGCCGGCGACCACACGGTCACGGTGCGGGCCTACGACCGGGCGGGGAACGTCCAGACTGCAAGCGTGACTTTTGCCTTCGTCCCCAGCGCGTTCCCATGGTGGCTGATCGCCATCATCGTGGCGGTGGCGGCGGGGCTCCTCCTATTCTTCCTCTGGTGGAAGCGGCGGAAGGACGAGGAAGAGGAGGAAGGTCAGCCCGCTTCCGGAACGGAAGAACCCTCCGCCCACCCGCAGCAAACGTCGGACGCCGAGCCGAAGCCGGAACACGAGGCGCCTCCCAACGAGCTGTCTCCGACGGAACCTCCGGTCTCGCCCCCGTAGCGCTCGACCTCGACGCGCCAAAGAAATGAAGGGGGCGGCCCCCGGAGGGACCGCCGTTCTGCGTTCCTAGAGGTACGGCTTCGTGCCGGTCATCTCGGCGACGAGGTCGGCCGGGATTGCGTCGTCTCCCGAGAGGCCTCCGTTGAGGTTTCCGTTCAGGCCGCCGTTCGACCGCTGCACCCCGACGAACCACGGCGCGCGCAAGGTCGTGCCGCCGCAAACCGCGACGACATCTCCGTAGAAGGAGCCCGACGGAATCGCCTGGCCGCCGCTCAACGTCACCGTGGCCGTCGCGGTGCCGCCCGCCGCGATGCTCAGGCTCGCGGGGCTCACCGCGGCCCATGTCGGCATCGGCGGGGCTTGGGCCTGCGTGATGCTCAGGGCGCACGTAAGTCCGGCGCCGGTCTCGTCGTGGAAGACGACGGACATCGCGCCGTTCACCGGCTTGCCGCCTGTCCAGACTCCGAAGCTGACCGATGCGGGGGAGAGCGTGGCGGGGGTGTTCGTCGCCGACTCGACGTTGATCCGGCCACCGCCGCGGGACAACGGACTCGACAGGGGCGCGCCGCTCGAGGGGCTCTTCACGGGACGGTTCGCGGTGTTCACGAGGGCCGACTTCACTTCGGCGGAAGACCACTCGGAGTGGGCCGCCAACAACAACGCGGCAGCACCCGCTGTGTGCGGGGTGGCCATCGACGTGCCCGAGAAGAATGCGTAGGACGGTTCGTACGTCCCATCCGGGTTGATGGCGAACACGCTCGAAAGCACGTTCACACCCGGCGCGGTCACGTCCGGCTTGATGAGGAACGTGTACGGCGTCGGGCCGCGGCTCGAGAACCCTGCGAGGAAGTCCGCGTTCGAGGTGACGACCTCCGAGATCGTCGTGCCGTCGACGGTAATCTGGGCTCCGTCGTGCGCCTTCAGAACAGCCCCGTCGGTGATGGAGACCATCGCGGCGGGGATCGTCGGGAAGTGGACTCCGTCCGCGCCCATCGAGACCGGATCGCCGAACACGTTGTTCACGATGATCGCGCCGATCGCGCCCGCGTCTTCCGCGTTCTGGATCTTCGTGCCGAACGTGCAGATTCCTCGGTTGATGACTGCGATCTTGCCGTCGACGTCGTTCGTGATTGCCGCACACCCGTCGGCCGGCGTCGCGTTCGCCGTGTTCCCGGTGATCGCTGGAACGTAGTTCGCGAAGTCTCCGATCGCCACGCCGATCGTCGTGCCCGCCATGCCTCCGAAAGCGGGATCGTCGAGGGTCAACGAGATCCCCATGTAGTGCGGGTCCGTGCTCGCGCCCGCGGTAATCACGTTCGCCGCGTTCCCCGGTGACGAGACGGTCATCGTCCCCGGTCCTGAGTTGCCGGCGGCGACTGCCGCGACGACCCCCGCATCCACCGCTGCATTCAGCGCGTCCGCGAGGGAGTCGTGGGGTCCCTGGACCCCGCCGCCGAGGCTCAGGTTGATCACGTCCATCCCGTCGATGACGGCCTGCTCGACCGCCGCGATGATGTCGTGACTGAACGAGCTCCCGCCGAGGATGTAGAAGCCAACCCCGATTCCCGGGAAGACGTTGTAGTCGTACAGGGTCACGCCCGGGGCCACACCGCTCAGGAAGCCCATCGTGGTCGAGCTCGCGGGTTTGAGATCGAGCATCGTGCCACTCACGTTCACGGGTCCTTCGATCTTGCAGCCGCCGATCGTCCCGGCGACGTGCGTCCCGTGGTCGAAGACGATTGGCGTGCCGAACGGAATCCCGCTGAAGTACGGTCCGCGATGCACGACAGCGCCGGGGCTACGGCAGCTCGCGATGAACGGGTGGGTGTCGAGGATTCCCGTGTCGACGACCCCGACTTTGATGTCCACGAGGTCGCCATAGTTCGGCGTTCCGCCGAGGTTAACGCCCAAGTCGGTCCAAACCGCCGGCGCGTGGATCAGCGGCACGGACACGTCCATCGAGGGCTTGTAGACCCAACTCGACTGGACGTCCACGACGCCCGGTGCACCCCGCAACGTTTCCGGTGAAACGCCGTTCAACTGGACTGCCATCCCGTTGATGACGACCAGGTACTCCCGGAGAACCTCGACCTGCGCGACATTGGAGTGCATCCACGCACGGAAGTTCGCGTGTGCGTTCGCGAGGAAGTTCTCGTATGCCTGCGCGGCGGGCGCGTGTACATCGAGCCGGTGGCCCGCGTCCGCGCGGGTCGCGGCGTATCCGGGGATGCCGCCCGCGTATTCGGCCACTGCCGGATCCGCGAACCGGATGATCGCATAGTCCAGCGCAGGCGTCGAGCTGCGGTTCCCTCCGCGGTCCGCGTTCGCGCCGAAATTCATCGGCGCGAGTAGGAAAAGTAGCAGTCCGATCGCCATCACATACGGTACGATGCGTCGATTCGACATTCCAGCCCTCCTCGAAGAGCCCGACGGAACCCCCGCCGAGTGGGACCTGATTAGCGTGACCGTAGAAAAGGCTTGGCCCGAGAGCCGTACCGCATTCTCGGGATTGATAAGTTGCTCGGGCCCTCCACCGCTGGACCATCTGGAGGAAAGCGGTTACGCGACGAAGCGGTCCCGCAGCGGACTTGGATGCTTACGTCGAGTGCGGGGACGGTCGCGGTATGCCTCGCTTCCGTAGGGGGTTTCTTCGCGAGGGCACCACGGGTGGGAGAACCTGAGGCACAAGGATCGCCTCCACCTCGGGCTTCGGGGCCAGCGCCGCCTCCCCAGTGGGCACGCGATCGCGCGGATCCGGCTCCCAGTTCCGGGTCTTGAGATAGATCTGGAAATAGTTTCGCGGAAGCCACACCTTCCGGTTCTTGTACCGACGGTCTAGGCGCCTCTGCCCACCGACGTACGCCCAAATTTCGACGCTTGCAATTCCCGGGTTGATGGGGACCGGATCGACCTTCCGGATCCGCTCCCCTACGTGAGAGATCGTCGTCACTTGGACGAACCTGAGAGGCTGCGGAGGTTCGATCCGCGTCGCGATGAGATCGAATGCGTTGAATATGTCTGTCGTCTGACTGATCCAGATTGGTCCCCGTTTCTGGGCGCTGCGAACAGCCGTATGTACCTGATAGCCTTGCTTCTCAAGTTCGCGCCGGGCCATAACCTGGAGTCTGTTTCCCTTGGTCACGCTGCCGCTCATCGAGTGCAATCCCCTGGACGCTGCGATGTATTTGGCCCCCATTATTATAATGGCCCCCTCTTAAATCTATCCGGGAGGTCGCCGAACACGCCTAGGGACGGCGGGCTGCGTTGATCGGGAAACCAATCTCCCTCTACTTCAGTGTCGCCTTCGCCCGTTCCGGATTGTCCACGACGAGCGCGATCTCGGTCCGCCCGTTCTTCGATCCGAGGATGTAGATCGAATGGACGTTGATGCCGGCACGCGCGAGGCGCCGCGCGACCTTCGCGAGCTCGCCCGGCCGATCGAGCAGTTCGAGGTTCAGGATGTCGTTCAGCTCGTATTTCAGTCCCGCGTTCGTCAGGGCCCGTTCCGTCGTCTGCACGTCTCCCGTCACGACGCGCAGGAACGACGACTCGTGTTTGGACTCGCTCGCGATCGCCCGGATGTTGACCGCGGCTCCGGCGAGGGCTTCCGTCACCCGCGCCAGCTCTCCGGTTTTGTCCGCCACGAAGACCTTGAACTCTTTCATGGACCTCCCACCAGGACGCGGCGGTAGAACGTCGAGCGGGCTAGAAAAGTCTTCCCCACCCGGCGGCGGTGGGCTCAGGGCACGAGCCGCCCGCGGTCCCGGGGGAAGAGGATCGCCTCACGGATGTTCGGGAGGTCGAGCAGTTTCTGGACGAACCGGTCGAGGCCGAAGCCCCACCCGCCGTGTGGCGGCATCCCGTACCGGAATGCCTTCAGGTAGAACTCGAAGCTCTCCGGGTTCAATCCCTTCTCCTTCATGCGCGCGACGAGCGGGTCGTGGCGGTGCTCCCGCTGTCCGCCGGAAGCCATCTCGTCCCCCTTGAATTCG
>DASPXQ010000241.1:0-2653 GCA_035637195.1 Thermoplasmata archaeon
CTACGGCGGCGACATCACACGCAAGAGAAAGTTGCTCGAGAAACAGAAGGAAGGAAAGAAACGGATGAAGAGGGTCGGGCGGGTGGACATCCCGCAGGAGGCCTTCCTCGCCGTTCTGAAGGTCGAATGACAGAAACAGACACTTCGCAACAAACTCCGCCCGTCGGCAACTCCGGCCGGCATTCCGCGACGCGGGAATGGTACGAGTCGCTGCTCGTGGCCGGCATCTTCGTCTTCTTCGTCCGGACCTTCGTCGTGCAGACCTATCAGGTCCCGACCGGTTCTATGGAAAAGACGATTCTCGTCGGGGACCACCTGCTGGTCAACAAGTTCGCGTTCGGCCCCAAGCTCCCGGCGCTCGCCCGGTTTCTCCCGTACCGCGACGTGCGCCGCGGCGACATCGTCGTGTTCAAGAAGCCGGGAGACGACATCAACCCGGCAAACGTCCTCGTCAAGAGAGCGATCGCCGGACCTGGCGACGTGGTGAAAGTCCGTGACAAGGCTCTCTTCGTGAACGGGGAGCCGGCCGACGGTCCCTGGGTCCAGCACATCGATCGAGAGACGTACCGTTCGGGTGACCCCCACGTGCCGGAAATGGCGGTGGAGAGGGATCAGTTCGGACCTTCCCGCGTCCCGCCCGGCTCCTATTTCGGAATGGGAGACAACCGCGACAACTCTCTGGACAGCCGTTTCTGGGGATCGATCCCCCGCGGAAACATTTTCGGGAGACCTTTCCTGCTCTACTGGTCCTACGAGGCGGAGCCCAACTCACACATCTGGCACGGACCGGTCGCCAAGATCCGGCAGCTCACCGGCGTGGCGATTCATTTCTTCTCCCGCACGCGATGGGACCGGATGTTCCGGCTCGTTCGCTGACGACAGAGACCATCGCCCACCAAGGCCCATCCACGGACGCTTCGCGCCGGTCGCATCCGCTCGAGTTCGCCCAAGCCGTCCTCGTGGCGGTCGTGCTCGCCCTTTTCGTGCGCACGTTCCTGCTGCAGGCCTTCGTCGTTCCGAGTCCCTCAATGGAGAAGACGGTCCTCGTCGGAGACCACGTCATCGTGAACAAGTTCATCTTCGCCCCGCTCGCGCTTCCGGCTCTCGAACGACTTTTCCCCTGCCGCCCGGTGCGCCGCGGCGACGTCATCGTGTTCAAGTTCCCGGAAGACCCGCGGCGGGATTTCGTCAAGCGGGCCGTGGCGCTTCCCTCGGACACGGTGGAAATCCGCAGCAAGTCCGTCTTCGTCAACGGCCGGCGCGAGAACGAGCCGCGCGCGCTCCATTCGGACCCGCGCGTCTGGCCTGACGAGCCGCAGCTCCCGGAGGGGCTGCGTCGGCGCGACCAGATCGCCCCGCTCCGCGTGCCGGCGCAGTCCTATTTCGCCCTCGGAGACAATCGCGACAACTCCTACGACAGCCGCTTCTGGGGGCCCGTGCCCGCGTCGAATCTGAAAGGACGCCCTCTTCTCGTCTACTGGTCCCACCCGGCGGGCCAAGGCGGACGGGGGCCTGGCCTCCTCGGGTGGATCGCCGATTTCTTCAAGAATACGCGCTGGTCCCGGACATTGCTTCCGGTCCGCTGATGGGTCGAGAGTCCAGGATCGGGGGTTCCGGGCGTGTCTAGCCCGCATAATTCATGAACGACTCCGGCCGTCCCGCGGATCTTTTTCCGCCATGCGGCGTCAGCCATCCTCTGCGATGCGCCCCGGCATCGCCGTCGTCGGGCTTCCTTGCCTGACGAAAAAATCTCTCGCGGGAACAAGGTGTACCCGGACTCGCATTCGTTCCTTCCTCGATTAAGACCTTTGGTGCGGCCAATTCCTCGTGTTTCGGCCGGGTGTCCATGAATTATCCGGGCTAGGCTCTTGACTCTCGACTGTCTTTCAGGCCGGATCGGGTAGAATTGGCGAAGATCGGGAACGAAAGAATGAAAGCAAACATGGGAGCGCGAGGCGCTGGCAGGCTCGGGTGCATTGTCTGGCTTGCCATTCTTTGCCTCATTGGCTACGGCCTCTACAAGATCATTCCGGTCAAGGTCGCGACCTCGACGTTCTACGATTTCATGCAGGAGGAGGCCTCCTTCGCCTCCATCCGGGACGTCAAACAGCTCCAGAAGGAGATCCTGGCGAAGGCGAAGGAACTCGATCTGCCCGTCACCGAGGACAGTCTGATAATCAGGAGGTCCAAGGAGGCGGTCAGGATCGAAGCGCATTACGAGATCACCATCGAATTCTTCAACGGGTGGAAGAAGTACGTCTGGAAATTCGATCAGGTGGTCGATCGTCCGACATTCCTCGTCTAGTCCGTCGCTCGCGCTTGCGCGGGATCTGCGCCTGTTGGCGCACCGGCGAGCGACTCGGCCGGATGCGGCCTCGATCGCTCGCCTGATCCCCGCGCTGCCCGCTCGCTCCCGCGGCGCGAGGCTCCTCCCTTCGATTACCTCGCGAGACTCCTCGCGCCGCGACCGGGGCTGAGCACCCTCGCGCGGACGCGCTCGCGACCGGGAGCACGTCGCTCGCGCTTGCTCGGGATCTGCGCCTGACGGCGCACCGGCGGTTAGCTGGAGGAAATATCCGGAGAGGCCGCGAGCCTTTTCCGCGGTTGGAGGAGATACACATGTGTTCCTCGAGACTGTTTCTGGTCACGGCCG
>DASPXQ010000242.1:0-8584 GCA_035637195.1 Thermoplasmata archaeon
GTTCCGACAAGGGCGAGCGAGCCGGCGGCGGTAATCATGCGGTCCGCTGTGTCGATGTTGTCTTTCAGGACGATCGGGATGCCGTGGAGGGGCCCGCGCACCTCGCCCCGCCGTCGTTCCGCGTCGAGCGCCATCGCGATCGACTCGGCGTCCGGATTGAGCTCGAGGATCGAGTTGAGATGCGGGCCGCCCCGATCGAGCGTCTGGATCCGCGCGAGGTACATTCGCACGAGGGAGCGCGCGGTGAGCGACCCGGCGGCCATCGCCGCCTGCAACTCGGCGATTGTGGCCTCTTCGATCTGCGGCGCGGGAGCCCGGAGCGCGTGCAACGTCGGCTCTTGAGACGCGGTCCCCCCTCGAGCCCCGATGAGGCCCGCCGCGGCCGTGGCGGCGGCCGCGGTTGCTCCGAGGACGAGGAAGTCCCTGCGGTCCACGTCCATGCTAGCCCTCCCGCGGATCGAGGATGGAATCCGTGCAGCCGCTACCCGGGGACACGCCGCAAGCCCGAAGACTACCGCGACCGAATGTGCGTGACATCGCCCGCTCCCCCAGAGACTGAGCGCGGCCGTGCATCGCCTCGTCTCGACATAAGTCTTGTCCCGACCCGCTACGGGAGATGGCGACCGGCCGGAATGGCACGCCGAAGAACGAGTCCTTCTGAATCTGCGGTCCGAAATGGGGTTCCCCTCGTCTTCGGACTTAAGTAACGACATTGTGATGGCCGAGCATGGCAGGAAAATCAAGCGGCAAAGCCACGGTGAATCCTGCAAAGCCGTCCCAGAGTAGAACCGTCCTAAAGGGTCGGAGCGGCCTGCGAGCCAAGGCGGCCGAGGCCGTCCGTCGGTCGAGTGCCTCACGATCCGAGGTGACCGCGATCGTCCTCCGGATCGCGGCCGACCGATCGGAGGAGTTCGAAGCGATGTTCGAGGCCGAGGAAATCCCGATCTGGGAGGACTTCACCCGCCGCGGCCGGTTCTCGGAAGCCCAGCTCGTCCGCGCGGCCGGCGGCAGCGAGGGGCGAAGCGGGATCCAGGATTACCTTCTGCATATCGTCGCGGCGGACCACGACGCCCACGAGGAGCACGACAGCGACCCCCGGTTCCGGGCGTTCCTCGCGAAGGCAGAGAAGCTCCAGCCCGAGCCGCCCTTAGTGTGGTTCGGCGACACGATCTTCGAGCGACGACGTTAATATTGTCTCTTCCCAGCGGTCTTGCCTTCCGGGGGCTTGCAATGGGATGACTAGGGACGAACCTGCCCCCGAAAGCCGCATTTGGGACAGAACTTCGCGTCGACATCGGCAATCGTACTACACCGCGGGCACACCTCCCCCTTTCGAAGGCCACGACTTGCCCCCTTTGGAATTGCCACCCTGCGGGCTTTGGGCGCAACCGGAAGCAAGGTCCTGTAAAACGGTCCGACAAGCGCCAACAACGAGATGCCGATTAGGATCCAGCCGAGGTATGCGTACGGGTGGTAAGTGTTGCCACTCACAGAGGTACTTGGAATCATGGCGACAAGCCCTGCGAAAAAGAGCAAGACGAACACGGCGATCTGGCGCGTCCAGTCCACGGCGTCAGTGCCCTCCCCACCCCGCGCCATGGGACGAATATGCCTCGCTTGATGGAAAACAGTAATGGTCCTCGCTCTTTTCCCGACTTCGACTCGTATCGAAACCGGGCGGGAGCGTGCGTGGTCCCGCGCGGGCCATCCTCGGACTGCACATCCCTTAAGCGACGCGACGCATCCCGGTCCGATCATGCCGCCACATCCGCGGATTCTCTATCGAGACGCAGCGCTCGCGGACGGAACAACGCAAGCCGCCCGGAGAGGTGTGAGCGTGCTCGTCGACCGCAACCGTGTCGTCTGGATCCGACCGACTTCCGATGAGGGCGATCTCCCAGAGGAAGCCCGCGTGATCGACGCGGGCGGCTCGACGATCGTCCCGGGCATGGTCGACGCCCACAGTCACGTCACCCTGCCTGGAGGATCGCATTGGATCGACCGCGGCGCCGATCCTCCGGACGAACTGCTCGAGGTCGCCGAGCATAACGGGGACCTCCTAGGCCGCGCGGGAGTTCGGTGGGCCCGCGACGTCGGGTCGCCGCTCGCCGTGGATCCGCGGGACGGACGGAAGCGGGCCCTCGCCCTCCGCGTGCGGGAACGGTGGCAATCCGACCCGAACCGACCGAGAATCCGGGTCGCCGGAACGTGGATCAGCCACAGCGGCGTGATCACAGGTGGCCTCCTGATCGAAGCGGATGACGGTCCCTCCCTTCTGAAGGCCGCATCGACACAGCTGGACGACGGGGCGGACTTCCTCAAGCTCTACCTCGACGGACCGAAGAAGGACGAGGCGCCCTGGTCGACGGAAGACGTGCGGGCCGTCGTCGACCTCGCCCACGGCCGCGGGGCGAAGGTCACCGCACACTCCGGCCTCCTCGTCGGGGCCCGGGTCGGGATCGACGCCGGAGTCGATTCCCTCGAACACGGATTCGAGCTCGACTCGGACGCCGTCACGAAGATGGCCCGCCAGGGGACGTTCCTCGTGAGCACCCTGGCGATCTTTCGCTCCTGGGCCTCCTTCGCGCAGACGACGACGTTGCCGCGGTTCGTCGGCGACGAGGGGAAGGAGCGCACGGCGCGTCGACGGGAGCGGGCGATCGAGAGCGTGCGGCTCGCCCACCATGCCGGGGTCCGGATCGCGACGGGCACAGACTTCGGCGGCGGATCGTTGCGGGCGAACCACCTCGCCTGGGAGGTCGAGGCGCTCGTCGAGGCGGGCCTGAGGCCTTGGGAGGCGCTCGCCTCCGCCACGGTGCGAGGCGGGGAACTCCTCAGGGAGCCGGAGGCGGGCCGCGTCGTCGAGGGCGGCCCGGCAGACTTCTTCCTCGTGCATGGGGACCCGCTCACGGACCCGACGGCCTTGTGGCGGGTGTGGCGCGTCGCGTGGTTGCCCGCCTACTTCATCGCCATCACGAAGTAACTTCCTGTCCCCCGTCGCCTGGCTCCCGGAACGCCAGGTGGCCGCGTGGCGGTACCCCGCGAGCCATCGCATGACGCGTCCGCGCTCCCGGGCCGGGGGGCAGCTCGAGGAGCACGAGTTTTCCGGAAGGCCGCAGGACCCGTCGGATCTCCTCGATCGCCTGGTCCTGTTCCTCGACATGGTGGAACGCGACGACGGCCGTGACCCGATCGAACGCCGCGTCCGGGAACGGTAGACGCTCCGCATGTCCCTGTTCGAAACGGATGGTCGGCCGACGACGACGTCCCGAGGCGACCTTATTCCCATCCGGCTCGAGGACGCGAACGGAAACTCCTTCGGCTCCGGTCAAGGGGACTCACGCCCTGCGAAGAATCGAGACCAGCACAAGGACGAAGCCCGTCGCGGTGACGACCGCCTCCGTGGCGTGTGCGTCGGAGAGGGTCCACCCGGCGAACTCGAACAACACGCCCTCCACGACGGACCCCAGGGTGAGGACGCCGAACCCCGTCGCGAGGAGGAGGTACGTCAGGCGCCGCTCCTTCCGACGGAGGCCGAGACGGAGGCTCCAGAGGCCGACGAGGGAGCCGGCCGCGACGATCCCGAGCCGGAGGGCGACCAGGACCCAATGGTCCGTCATGGGCTCACCTGCGCGAGGCGGAGCGACCACCGCCACCGGACGTTGATCCAGACGGCGAGCCCCACGGCGACGACGAGGTGGAGGACGTCGCTGACACCGGACCAATCCGACGGCAGGGAAATCGCCAGGATTTCCGTCGCGACCCACCCGCCGATGAAGACGGAGAACGCGGTCCCGAAGTCCAGGACGCGGTCCTGCCGCTTCCTCCGTGGCGTCGCGAGCCGGTACAAGAAGACCGCCAAGACGCAAGCCAAGAGGACGACCGTGACGATCTCCGGCAGCTCCTCAACCGCCACGGAAGTCCCTCCTGCGCAGGGGCCAATACGCGAGGGCGAAGGCGAGCACGACGGCAGCGGACACCGTCTCGACCTCCTCGGCGCCAGGCCCCGGCCCTGCGATGGCCCGGAAGACGTGGAACAGGCTGTGGACGGAGAGTGCGACCGCGAGGAGCAGGGAAAGGCCGGCGAAGGAGCGGTTCGACGCTCGCAGCTTGAGGGCGAAGTACGCGGGCGGCACGCCGGCGACCGCGAAGCCGGCGAAACTCGCGAGGTCCCAGGCGCTCACGGACGCGCCCCCCGAGGGCGGAGCGTGACGGCGAGAGTCCCCAGGCCCGCGAGCACGAACGCGGACTCCACGATGTGCACGCTGAGGAGGTCCCAGTTCAAGGCCTCGAACAGGAGCCCTTCGATGAACGAGCCGAACGCGATGAGCGCGTAGCCCACGCCCAGGTAGAGCATGACCCGCTCCCGAGTGCGGGCGTACGCGAGGAGGGAGAGGCCCGCAATCGCCGTCCCCAACAGGAGCACGGCGGTCTTCGCCACGATCAGGAGGAGGTGGTCCATCGCGGTCACATCTCCTCGGTGAACGAGTGGAACAGGCGGAAGGCCTTTTGGACCGTGTCGAGGTTCGGTGTGGCGGACACCACGAGCGTGCCCGCCTGGAACGCGACGTTGAGCTCGCGGAACGTCGCCTTATAGACGCTGTACGTCTTCCCGTCGGGCATCAGGACGGTCTTCGCGACGACGAGGAGTCCGCTCCCCTCGAGATCATGCACGCGGCGGTACGCGGACGAGCTCGGAATCCCCTCGACCCGAATCAGGTCCATCACGGAGCGCGGCTGGAACGCGGTCGCCGCAAGGATCTTCGCGCTTTGTTCGTCGGCGAGGGCCCCCAACAGAGCCTGCTGAAGCCGACGGTCCTTGATGAGCATGGGGGACCATTCCCAGGTCTGGGAGCCAGCCTCGGGAATCGTCTCGTCGGTTTATACCATCCGGGTCCGTGCGGGGAACCCATGGACGCATCATCGAAAGCTTCGGAACAAAAATGGTCTCGGATCGCGCTGGCGTTGGCGGCGGTCGCCCTCGTCCTCTCGATCGCGGGCCTCGGCCTGTCGTTCGCGAGGCCCAGTGGCGTGGCCCCGCGGTCGGTCGCGTACACGGTCACGATCGACGAGGGGCTGATCGTCACGGGCTGGAACAACACGTGCCAGTGCGCCGTGGAGATCGACACGCCTGCGGCGGACACGGAGAAGGTCATCGGCGAGTACGTCCGCTGGGCGCCGAACGTGATCATCGTCAACGTGGGGGACACGGTGACACTCACGATCAACAACCCGCGGGGCGGGGACCACTCGTTCGCGATCGAGGCGGCGGCGGGCTCGTTCTCCGGGACGACGGTCAGCGGAACCGTCCAAGGAAGGGACAACAGCGGGAACCCCTCCGGCACCCAGGCGACGATCGTGTTCACGGCGCTCAAGCCCGGGACGTACGTGTTCCGATGCACGATCCCGTTCAACGACGCGACGAACTCCTGCCACCCGGACCACGCTACCCTCTCCGGGACGATCATCGTCCTGTGAGGCAAGGGCCCGACCGTTTACGGAATCGGACGGGGGGATGACGGACCCGGCGAGGCGCGACATACCGCCGGATCCCGACCCCGGTCTTCCCCGGGGGAAAAGGCAGTGTGAGGCGGGACGGGCAATCCCCCGGGTTCCCTCTCCGGACTTCGACGACCGCGCGCCCGCGCCTCCGGACGACCCGGGCACAAGCGTGCGGACCGCTCCCATTCCCCTCGCCACGGGCCCGCGGGGCGAAGGCGCCGTCCGTCCGACCGACGCCGCTGCGGCGGTGGCCGTCCGAGGGTTCTCCCGCGCAAGCGGTTCATTTCTTCCCGCGACGTTGCGTCCGCCGGTAATCGCGGTCCATCGCGACGCCGAACCGCTTCCACGCGGTTAACGCGGACGCCTCGCGTTCTGTCTTCGAGACGTGCCTCTTGGCATCGGGCGTCTTCGGCCGCCGCCTCCAGCGAAGCTCGAGCTGCGTCCGGCCGTCCGGGAGCGATGTCAGCACATAGTCGGCCGCGACGTCGCGGCGATTCCCGACTCCGTCCATGTGCCAACGGTTCGGAGGACGCAGCGTGACGACGTCCCGGCCCCAGAACCAGCCGTCGGACATCTCCTCTAGGTCCTCGAACACGACGCGCCGCACCGATCGCTCGATAATCTTCCGCTGGTACGCCTCGCCCTCGAGGCCCGCGTCGTCGGGCGTGTAGTCGGTGCACCACGCGAACGCGAAATCGAGCGGCACGCGGAACGTCGCCGTGATGCGGTACTCCGGTCCCCATCCCGTCCCTCGAGTACCTGCCACCATGGTCCCTTACCCCATGAACGACGACCGCGGCTCAGCGGTACGCCGTGAGGACGACTCCCATCGCGCTCATCGCGATCGCATGCTGGACCTGCGTGATCCCGAAGGCGGTCTTCGAGCTCTTCGTGAAGAGCAGGCTCGGCGCGCTCGGCAGCAGGATGAACGCGAACCAGATGATCAGCGCGACCTGGATCCAGTCCGTGATCGACGTGGCGCCCGCGACGCCGATGACCCACCGCAGGAACGTCGCACCGATGATGGAGATCACCAACGCGATGACGAAGCCCGGCGCCGGGCTCCCCGCGTCTTCGGGCTTCATCCCCAGCGCGGCCATCCAGCGCCGGCCGAACAGCGGCGGCGAGAACCAGGCCGCCCCGATGATTAACGCGCTCACGCCGGCCAGCACGATCGCAATCCAGTTGAAACTCGACACGTCAAAGGACACCACGGCCTCCGACCCCCGGGCTCGGGCAACGACCGCGGGCCTTATAGCTTCGGCTGCCCAGCCAGGATTCCTGTCGCCATGGCATTATTGGCCATGGCGCACCTCCCCTCACTTCGAAAGGATCCGCATCGCCTTCTCTCGCATCTCGATCACCACGCGACGGAGCGCCTCCGCCTGCTTCGGCGTCACTTCGCTCATGTTCGTCCGGAGCAGCTTGCCCGTCGCCCGGAATTCGCGGAAGAGCGCGGCGCGCTCCGGCCCGACCGCCGATTCGAAGGCGCGGAAGCGCTCCTCGATCTCCTTGCGGCGGCTCCGCAGATACGCCTTGCCGTCGCGGGTGAGGCGGTACGTCTTGCGGCGTTCCTCGCCGCTCACGGAGAGGTATCCTTTGCGAAGGAGGGCCCGCAGGGCCGGATAGATCGCCCCGGCGCTCGGTTTGTAGAACCCGTGGTAGCGCTCCTCGACCGCCTTGATGATCTCGTACCCGTGCATCGGGCGTTCTTCGAGCAGGTGGAGGACGAGCCCTTTGAAGTCGCCCTTTCCGAAGAAATGGAAGAATCCGCCGAACTTCTCGGGGGCGCTCATGAAGCGAGCTCCCGCTGCCGGAACCAGAGGATCGCGAGCAAGCTCCCGGCGATCGCGTACGCCGCGAAGACGAGGACCGAGGTCGCGGGATCCGGGACGAAACCGCCGTCCCCGCCACCGGGACCCGGTCGGACCCCACCACCCCCGAGCGCATTGGCGATGATCCCCGACGCCGACGTCGGGATGAACCACGGCTCGACCCTCGCCGCGGAGAGGATCGCGCCGATGATCGCGAAGATCAGGGTGAAGAGGAAGAACGTCAGGACCGTCGCGGCGACGGTGCTCTTCAACAACGCCGAGAGGAGGTAGGCGACCCCGACGACCGCGGTCATGTAGGCGAGCGCGTAGACGTAGGAGAGCCCGACGTCCCACGTCAGGGAGCCCGTGATCGCGAGGGCCGCGATCGCTGCGGCACCGTAGTACAGGGTGAGGACGGCGGCGGAAACGATCAGGCTGGCGGCGATCTTCCCGATGACGAGGACCTCCCGACGGACCGGGTTCGGGAAGAGGAAGTAGCCCGTCCGCTTCTCGTGCTCCGAGACGAGCGCGTCCGCCGCGAACAGGACCCCGCTGAGGACCACGAGCAAGCCGCTGAACGTGGCGAAGGTCGAGACGAACGCGTTCGGGGTCGACGCGTACGGGATGCCCAAGGCCGGCGGGAGGCCGAGGAAGAGGCCGATGATCAGCGCCACGAGAATCAGCATGCCGAGGAGGCGGCGGCCCCGGATGTACTTGCGAATCTCGTAGCTCGCGACGGTGACCACCTGTCCGAGCGGCGTCGTCGTCATAGGCGATCCGACTCCTGGATGCGGTCGAGGTAGAGCTGCTCGAGAGACGAACCGAGCGGCCGATACGTGATGACTTTCAGGCCGCGGCTCACCATCGCTTCGAGGACGCGCGCCTGCCCTTCCTCACCGCCCGAGATCCGGAGGTCGATCGTCGAGTCGCCCTCGTTCTTGATCTCCACGATCCCGGGGACCGCTGCGAGGGCTTCGAGGTCTTGCGGCGTCGGCGGCCGGAGGAAGGTCGTCTGGAACGTGGACGTGTCGGATCCCCGGGAAAGGTCGCGGACGGAGCCGTGAATCAGGAGCTCCCCGTGGTTCAGGAGCGCGACGTCGTCGCAGACCTCCTGGACCTCGCCGAGAAGGTGGGAGCTCATGAAGATCGTCCGGCCCTCGCCTTTCAGCGATTGGATCACGTCGCGGACCTCCGCCATGCCCCTCGGATCCAAGCCCGACGTGGGCTCGTCGAGGATGAGGAGGGCGGGTTCGTTGAGGAGCGCCTGC
>DASPXQ010000243.1:0-31791 GCA_035637195.1 Thermoplasmata archaeon
TCCCCACGCCCCCACGAGGCCCGTGTCGCCGAATAGCCTTTTGGCGGCGGCAAAACCCTTAATGGACGGTCGCTTTAGGCCGCCTGGTTGAGACGATGGAACTGAAACAGTATCAAGGCCTCCCGCTTGGATCCGCGGCGATCGAGTTTTCCTTGCCCGGCGTGGACGGGAAGACACACTCCCTATCCTCGTTCAAGGACAAGCGGATCCTCGTCGTCGCGTTCTGGTGCAACCATTGTCCGTATGTGCAGGCGTGGGAGGACCGGACGGTCGCGACGCAACGGGAGTTCGCAGGGAAAGGCGTCCAGTTCGTGATGATCAACGCCAACGACGAAGCGAGCTACCCGGAGGACGATTTCGCTCACATGATCGAGCGCGCCAAGCTGAAAGGATACAACTTCCCGTACCTTCGGGATGAGAGCCAGAAAGTCGTCGAAGCGTACGGCGGAGTCTGCACGCCCGATTTCTTCGTCTTCGATGCCTCCCGAAAACTTCGGTACCGGGGGAAGTTCGACGACTCGAAAGAGCCGCGCGGGGTGAAGCATCAATACATGCGCGAGGTCCTCGACCGCTTGCTCGCGGGCCAGGAACCCTCCGTGACGTTCGTCCCACCGATGGGCTGCTCGATCAAGTGGAAGGCGGGTCACTGGGCATGAGCATCGTCGGAGTCTCCACCGTGCGTGAGGCGACCGGGTAGGCTTGGATTGCGGAGTGGTAGTACCAAGTGACCGTCACGACGGTTGAGACGCTGGGCCTCATGCCGTCGACAATCCGAATTTCAAGGACGAAGTTGGCCTGGTCGCGAAAGATCGGCCGACTCTCCCAGCCCGACTCACCGCGAGCGATCCACTTCGCCGTTCCGGAGGACGGCTCGCTGTAACCGATGGACCCTGCAGGGAATGTGAAGGTTCGATAGACGTCGGGGAAGGTGAGGATGAATGGTGTTGTCTTGTGGTCATCGCCGGAGGGATAATGCCCCAAGGTATCGCCGGAGTTTGTACGGAACGTCACAGCGGTCTCGTACGGTTGCACGGAGAGGTCCGTGACTCCGTTCGAGATCGTCGCGACGAGGTAGTAGTAATCCCACACGGAGTCCCCGTCGGGGATTCGGATGAACTCGGAATCGACGGAAAGTGCGTTTGCCGGGAGAGCGACTTCGGATGGACCCAAGCGGATGAAATCCGTCACGATCCCGAGAATGAACCCGAGGAGCAGGACCCCAACAATCATGACGACGAGCCGGCGGTCCTTTCGGAAACGCGCGGCTAGCGGGGCGAGGATTGCCGACCTTTTCGTTTCGATGGTTTCCCTCCGTGGCCGAGACCCCGGCGGAGCAGGCCGAGCCGCCATCCGAGGAAGGAGTAGACCGCGCCGAGGTTCCCGTTCCGATTGTAAGTGCGACGAACCCTTAAAGTCTCGGTTTCGTCCGCCTTCAGTTCGTCCACGAACTTGCAAGCGTTCAGGACAGCCCGCGTGAGTTCGTCGACGATCGGGATGGTCGCGCTCTGTGATGTTCGCGAGAGTGGATTCAAGTCGACGCTGATCACGGTCTTCCGCATTCGGACGAGGGCCTCCGCGCGGTCCCCGTCCTCCAACGGGACCAGGACCACGTCGGCGCCGAAGACCCCGTCTCGGTGCGAGAGAGCCCGTCTCGACTCGATCCCCGGTATGCGGGCGTTCGGCCGGAGGCCGAGGACCTCCTGGGCCCCGGCGCGTTCGAGCTCCCGGACGATGCGCCGTACGCGCACCTCCGATCGGTGGAAAAGGTTCACCTCAATCCGCGCGGGAATCATCCGTGCGAGCCGGACGACCTCGCGACTCGCGAGGGCCGCGACGTTCCCGTTGACGGAGATTACGGGTCTCTTCGCCGAAAGGAGGTAGGCCGCCGCGGCCCGCTCGGCCACGAGGGCTGGCGCACTCGTCATCTCTCCAAGGAGATAGTCCCAAGCCTCACCACGGCCATGGGCGATGAGTCCCTCGGGGACTACGATCCCCGCTTTCCATGCACGCACGAGCTTCTCTCGGCGGATGAGGGACTCGTACCGCGGGTGGGACTTCGGGATTTTCATAGCATCGACCGGATCCGCTCGACGAACTTGCCGCATCCGTGCCAGAGCGGGTCCGCGGCCGGCAAGCCGTACTGTGCCTCCCACTCCCGCACGGTGGCCTCGACCTGCTCGCGCGTCATGTTCTCGTGGTTGATGCCCAGCCCGAAGACCTTCGCGCCGCGCGAGAAGAATTCCAGCCAGCGCATCTCCTCCTCCACGGTCGGCATGGGCCACGCGACGACATCGCGCCGGAAGCTCCGCGTCTTGCGTGCGGGCGCGTGCATCATCACGATGCCGGACGGCATCGAGGCGGTGATGATCGCGCGAGTCCCGCAGACGTAGGCGGGATGGGAGATGCTCCCTTGGCCCTCGACGACAATCACCTTCGGCTTCGTCTCGTCGTACGCGCGGACGATTTCCGACTCGAGTTCACCGACCATGAAATCGCCCTTGATCGAGTCGAGGGGGACGCCGTAGGCCGAGCCTTGCAACAGGCCGGTCTGTCCGGTCGCGACGAAGGTCGCCGCGAGGCCCGCGGCGTTCAGGGCGTCGGTCAGGAGGAGGGCCGTCGTCCGCTTCCCGATCGCGCCGTCGGTCCCCAGCACGGGAATGCGGAGACAGGGGAGCCCTCTCGACAGGTCGCTGAACTGCTTCGACTCGCGCACCGGACGGGGCTTGCGGACGTCAATCAGGCGGACGCCGTGCCGCGCCGCCAGTCCGGCGAACTCGGGGTCGTCGCCGAGGTACTCGTGGAGCCCGGCGACGACGTTCAGGCCGCGTTCGATCGCGTGCTGGATGACCCCGCGGAACTCGGTCGGGATGTACCCACCGAACGTCGCGACGCCGATTACGAGGCACTCCGGTCGGCCCCGTTCGATTGCCTCATCCAGGCTCGCGACGATTGGGATGCCGTTCGGTCGTCCGTCCAACACATCGCCGGCGTCCCGGCCCGCCTTCGTCCGGTCGATGACGGCGGTGATCTCATACCGCTTCGAATACCGGACGAGGCCGTTCGCGGTCTTTCCCGTGTTCTGGCCGAAGTACCCGTCGCACAGGATCACGGCCCGCTCCATCGAACCAATCCTTCGTGATAACGGCGGGCGAAAGTCCATAATCTCGTATAAAGGCTAGTCGCGCCGGCGACACGTGATGGTCGCGGGATTCCGCCGCAAGGAGAGGGCACCCTCCGCCCTCGCTTCCGAGCGGCAGCGAGTCGCTCGCCGGGAGCTCCGTCGGTGAGCGCCCGCGTCGAAGACTTCCCGCCGTGCAGCGCGTGTGGCGGCCAGCTGTTCCCGCTCGTCCTCTGTGATTCGTGCGGTGCCGCGTCGATCCTCCACGACGCGGACCAGCTCGACTGGGCCGCCCCGTGTCCGGAGTGCGGGACGTTCAATCCGTGGCAGGTGATCTGCGACCAGTGTCACTCCCGGTTCCCCGCACCCGGTGGTCCCTCGAAAGCGCCCGCCAAGCCGGCGGCGCCGTCGAAGCCGGAGGCTCCCCTCGCCC
Organism: Thermoplasmata archaeon; assembly: GCA_035637195.1. GTDB lineage: Archaea > Thermoplasmatota > Thermoplasmata > RBG-16-68-12 > RBG-16-68-12 > RBG-16-68-12. The sequence goes on from DASPXQ010000243.1 coordinate 3,552, forward strand.
CCACACCACCTCCGCCCCCCGCCGTCGTCGCGGAAGGCCGGCCAAAGCGCAAGCTCCGCGGGGAGGTCGACCCGACCCCGGTCCTGGACAGCCTCAAGGCGTTCGGCCTGGACCCGTCCCGCGCGCAGGCGCTGGTCGGCCGAGGCTACAACGCGTTATGGAAGATCGCCCGGGCGAAGGAAGTCAATCTCGGCCGGATTCCGGAGGTCGGACCGCTCGCCGCCCGAAAGATCTTCGCATCGCTGCAGCTGCTGAAGTACTCCCCTCCGCAGTGGACGCGGGAGGAAGTCGCGAAACAGGAGTATGAATGCCCGCTTTGCGGCTGCGTCACCTCCGTCTTCGCTCCGTTGTGCTCTGAGTGCGGCACGGCCTTCGACGAGGAAGAAATGGACGAGCAGATCCGGGGGCAATTCGCGGCGCAGGGAGAGGCCGGGCTCCTCGCGTTCTACGACGGCCGACTCGCCGACAAACCCGAGGACCCGGACATCCTCTACGCGCGCGGCCTGTTCCTCGAATCCCTTGGCCGGATTGATGACGCGATTGATTCTCTGGACCGCGCCCGATCCGGGGCGCCGGACGCCCGCAAGTTCAAGGTCGCCCTCCTGCGGATCCAGGCCACCCAGGCGCGCAAGCCCGAGCTCGCCGAGAAAATCCGGTCCACCGCCACCTCCCTCCTCGACGACGTCTTCTGGGATCAGGAGGTCGCGGAGCTGGACGACGTCATCGCGCGCGCCGGCCCGGTCTGCGATCAATGCGGTCGGCCACTCCCGGAGGACGCGGACCGGTGCCCGGCGTGCGGGGCCGCGGTCGGCGGTGCCCCGGAGCCGGCGCCGCCGGCGCAGGCCGAACGTCCGTCGCCCGAGCTCGACACCTTGGTCGACGACCTGCTCGTCGGTGAGCTCGAGGAATCCCTCTCCTCGGAGGAACTCGACCGCACGAAGGCCGCGGTGCTCGACTGGCTGATCCAAGAACTCGAGGAGTCGATGCGGCCCGAGGAAAAGGCCCTCCCGGTTCCCGAGAAGGAACAAGGGGAGCCCGGGGCCCCCACGCCGTCCCCTCTCGCGTCGTCCGTCGGCTTCCTCTCGGGCTGGATGCGGGGCAGCCGGGGGCTCGTCAGCGGCGTTCGCCCGAAGAGCGGGGCCCGTCCGGCGACGGGCAAGGTGAACGGCCTCGTGAACGGCATGGGCCGCGTCAATGGACTCGTGAACGGGATGGGTCGGGTCAACGGGCTCGTCGAACCCGGGGGCCGTGTGAACGGTCTCGTCCGCGGACGGGTGAACGGCCTCGCCGGAGCCCAGGGCCGGATCAACGGGCTCGTGAACGGGACGCAGTTCGTGCGATCCGGAAGGTCGCCCGCGCAGCTCATGGGCCCGTCCCGTCGCGTGCGGTACGCGGCCATCGCCTCCGGGACGCTGGTCGCCATCGTGATCGCCGCCCTCCTGTTCGTCCCGGTCCCCGGCCCGACGTCTCCGATCTCCATCGACGGCTCCTTCGCAGACTGGGGGCCGGTCCCGCGGTTCGACGCCGCGACCCAGGCGACGAATCCCGACATCTCCATCGCCCAGTACGCGTCGCTGTTCGATCGCGACTCCCTATACCTCTTCGCCTCGACGCAAGGGTCGACGTTCGGCGATTCGGGCGGATTCGACGGCGCGTACTTCCTGATCGATGCGGACGGAAACGCATCGACGGGCCTTTCGTTCGACGGGATCGGGGCGGATTCGGTCGTCGACGTGTTCGGCGGGAATCACTCGCTCGCCGGTGCGCGGCTGTACTCCTTCCCAGCCGGGGCCGAGGTCAATTGGAGCCAGCGGCAGGCGCGAGGATTCGTGTTGGCGGCGTCTTCCGATCAAGGCGTGGAGGCGAAGGTCTCGAGGTACGACCTCGGCCCGTTCGATCCCGCGAACTTCCGAATCCTCGTGTATATGGACGACTTCCGCGGCGAATCGAGTCGCAGCCTCGCTCGTCTCGGCCCGGAGGGCGGAGCCGTTCTCTTCGAGGTGTCGTCCTTGACATCCGTCCTGAACGCCGGTCCGACCCCGCTCTTCACGATCCGGGTCCGCGCGCTCGGCATCCCGGCCGCCACGACGTGGGCCGCATCGTCGATTCGGTTGAACGCCACCCCCGGCGTCTTCGTATCCCTCTCAGCGGAATCCGTAACCTTGACCCAGGGCCAGCCGGCTCCCGTGATCACGGCGTCGGTCTCGGCCCCGGGATTTTTGCCTGGACAGTTCGTCCAGGTCGACGTGACCGGGGCGTCGGCGAGTGACGGAGCGTTCGCCCCGCTGCCCGTCTTCGTGCACGGCGGGCCCGTCCGCGCCTACTTCGTTTCCTCACCGTCCGTGGTGCGGATCGACGGCCTCTTCGCGGACTGGGTCGGACGGGACGTCCCCGATTCGGACCCAAGTCCCGTCAACGATTCGAATGTGAATATCGTCCGGTACGGCGCGGCGGTGGACGCGTCGACCGCCTACTTCCACGTCGCCGTCGCCGGCGACTTGCTCGAGGGCGCGGTCCCGGAGCGGATCGTGCCGTGGCCTCCCGGCCAGGGAGGAAACACATCCGGCCGACCGATTCCGCTTCCTCGCCAAACGGGGGAAGACGTCCTCCGCGTCTACATCGATCTGAACGCGACGGACACGACGGGGACATGGATTGGCGGTATCTACGCCGACTACCTGTTCGAGATCCGAGGCGAAGGAGGTCGGGTCACGTCCCGCTCCCTGTCCATTTGGTCGTCCGGATGGACAAACGTTCCCCTCCCCGGCGTGGCCCTCGCGAAGGACGACGTCGAGATCGAAGGCTCCCTTGCGATCGGGCCGACGACGAACCGCACGCGGATGGTCTTCGCGGCGACGGACTGGTCTGGGATCGGCGACACGACTCCGCCGGTGAACGCGACCGTGCAGGCGCCGGCCCCTCTCTTCGAGACGCCCGGAGGGGTGATCAACGCGCCGGAGTTCCAAGAGCTGGCTTTGCCCGCCGTCGCCACGGTGATCCTCGTCTCCTTCCTGGCGCGCCGACGTCGACGCGGCGAGTGAGTCGTCCGCGGGACCCGCCAAGGTACTTGTGCCGGTAGGCCGATGGTCGCCCCGTGGAGTTGGGGGTCGTCGGGAAACCGAACGTCGGCAAGTCGACGTTCTTCGCGGCGGCGACGCTGGCGCCGGTGCAAATCGCAAACTACCCCTTCACGACGATCGACGCGAACCGAGGCGTCGCGTACGTGCGCAAGCCGTGCCCTCACGTCGAAATCGGACGACCGTGCAAGCCGAACAACGCGCCGTGCAAGGACGGCACTCGGCTCATCCCGGTCGAACTCCTCGATGTTGCGGGGCTCGTGCCCAAAGCCCACGAGGGCCGGGGCCTCGGCAACAAGTTCCTGGACGACCTGCGACAGGCGAGCGCCCTCGTCCATGTGATCGACGCGACGGGGGGGACGGACTTCGAAGGGAACCCCGTCCCCATCGGGACACACGACCCGCTCGACGATGTGCGGTTCCTGGAGGACGAGCTCGCGCACTGGATCGCGGGCATCCTGTCCCGGAACTGGGACAAGGAGGCGCGACGGGCGGACCTCGACGAGATGCCGCCGGAGAAGCTCCTCCAGACGCGGCTGACGGGCCTCGGCCTCACGGAAATCCAGATCCACTTCGCGCTGCGCGAGATCCCCCTGGATTCGAAGATGGCCCGATGGACCGCGGGGGACCTCCTGCGGATCGCGGGGACGATCCTCCGCCGCGGCAAGCCGACGATCCTCGCGCCGAACAAGGCGGACCTCCTTCCCCGCGACGCGGTCGACCGCTTCGCGAAGATCGAAGGCTACCGCACGATTCCGACGTCCGCGGAGTATGAACTCGCGTTACGACGCGCCGCCGGGGCCGGCCTTATCGCGTACGAGCCGGGCGCGTCGGCGTTCCGGGTCCTGGCTCCCGAGAAGCTCACGCCGGCGCAGGCGAAGGGGCTCGAGCGGATCGAACTTTTCCTCCGAGAACGCGGGTCGACCGGCGTGCAGGCGTGCGTCGAGGAGGCAATCTTCAAGCTCCTCGATCTCATCGTTGTGTATCCGGTGGAAGACGAACACCATTGGACGGACAAGGCGGGGAACGTCCTCCCGGACGCGTTCCTCGTGCCTCGCGGCGCCACCGCGGTCGACGTAGCCTTTAAGGTTCACACGGACTTGGGCACCCACTTCATCCGCGCCATCAACGCCCGAACGAAGATGGTGGTGGGCCGGGACCACCCGGTCCAGGATGGGGACGTCCTCAAGATTGTGGCGAAGGTGTGAGATGGCCGGCTACGACGTCCGAATCATTACGGCCTCCTATCGGCGGGAGCCCCGGGACGGCCCCGAGTCGGCCCAGCTGCCGGTCATCCAGCTCTTCGGGCGGACGAGGGAAGGGAAGAGCATCGCCATCGAGTATTCGGGATTCCAGCCGTACTTCTTCGTGGTCGAGCCGTCGCACGCTCTCCGGGGAGCGTTCGGGAGGGACCCGCAGGTCGTCAAGCTCGAGGACGTGACCCTGCAGCTCGAAGGCAAACCGACCCCCTGCGCGCGGGTGGTCCTCCGACAACCGTGGAAGACCCCCGAGTACCGGGAGAAGGCTCGGCGGTACGGCTCCACCCCTCTGGAGGCCGATATCCCGTTCCAACATCGGTTCATCTACGACATGGACCTCGGGGCGGCCGTCCGCATCCACGGGACCGAAGTCGACCCCGCCGGACGATACACGACGGACCTGTTCCTCCGCGCGGACCGCTTCGAGCCGTGCGAGCCGTTCCGACCGTCGCTGCGCGTGCTCAGCTTCGACATCGAGAACAGCATCCAGGACGGTCACATCTTCTGCATCGGCATCGCGTACCGGGACGCCGGCGCAATCAAGACGCAAATCCTCACGGGGAGCGAGCGGGAGATCGTCGAGGGGTTCGTCAATCTCGTCCACGAGTTCGATCCCGACATCATCTCCGGATACAACATCGATGGCTACGACCTACCCGTCCTCATCGACCGCGCCTCCAAGAACGGGATTCCAAAGCTCCGGCTCGCCCGCGACTTCTCGGACTTCTTCCACCTGGGCGAGAGATTCTGGCGGGTCGACGGCCGCATCCTCACGGACGTGTGGTGGGCCGTGAAGGCGGAGCGGCTGAGCCTTCACATGAAACAGGAGACGCTCGACTACGTGGCCCGCCAGCTGCTCGGCGAAGGGAAGCACGAACTCTCTCGGCGGAAGATCGACGAGGAGTGGGCGCGGGACCGCGACAAGGTGATCCGGTATTGCCTGAACGACGCCGACCTCTCGCTCCGGATCCTCGAGAAGATCGGCCGGATCGAGAAGACCTTGGACCTGGCGGCGGTGAGCAAGCTCCCGCTCGAGGATGTGCTGCACGGGCGCACGTCGAACCTGATTGACTCGATCCTGATCCGGGCCGCGGACCGAGCGGGCGTCGCGGTGCCGATGATGAAGATGCGCGGCGGCCGCGTCGAGCAGATCGAAGGCGGGTACGTCCACAGCCTGCAGCCCGGGCTGTACGAGTGGGTGATCTCCCTCGACTTCCGCGCGATGTACCCGTCCCTCATCATGGAGAACAACATCTGCTTCACGACGGTCTCGCCCGCCGGCACGATCGCGAGCCCGACCGGTGCGAAGTTCCTGAGCGCCGACGTCAAGAAAGGGCTCCTCCCCGCGATCCTGTCGAGGCTCATGAACGACCGCCAGGACGTGCGGACGAAGATGAAAGAGACGTCCGACCCGGAGATGCGAGAGTTCTACGAAGGACTGCAGGCCGCGATCAAGATCCTCATGAACGCCTTCTATGGCGTCCTCGCCTCGTCGTTCTACCGGTTCAACGATCCGAAGGTCGGGGCGTCGATCACCGCGTTCGCGCGGGAGCGGATCAAGGGCATCATCGGGGAGCTCGAGGCCGATGCGGTGAAAGTCGTCTACGCCGACACCGATTCCGTCTTCTTCCAATCCCCTTCCGCGGGACCCGACGCGTCCCTCGAGTTCGCGCGGAAGACGGCCGAGCGGTTCTCTCGCGGTCGGATCGCGATGGAAGTCGACAAGATCTTCGAGACTTTGTTCAGCCACGGACGGAAAAAGCGGTATGCGGGCAAGGTCGCATGGCCGACCGAAATGCGCGATCAACTCATGGTACGCGGATACGAGATCCGCCGCACGGACGCGTTCGACCTGCAGAGCGAGGCGCAACAACGCGTATTCGAGAAGATCCTCGACCGCGACCAGGATGGGTCCATCGCCCTCGCGAAGCAAATCGTCGCCGAAGTCCGCGCGGGGTCCCCGACCCTGGAGGACGCGGAGCGGGACCCGATCGAGGCCCTGGTCATCTCCCGCACGGTCAAAGAGGAGAACCAGTACGTGAACCCGGATTCGATGAGCAACGTCATCGCCGCTCGCAAGCTCGAGGAGATGGGGGAGGAGTTCATGCCCGGCATGAAAGTCTCGTGGATCGTGACGGACTCTAAGAAGAGCCCCATGGAGGTCGAGCCCTACGTATCCGGCCGGCCGTTCGAGCAACGGCCCGACTGGGAATACTACGCCCGGCGCGTCGCGCAGACCCTCGCGTACATCACGGAGGTCTACGGGTGGGACGAGAAGGCGCTGTTGACGGGCACGCAGCCGGCCCAGCAGAAGTCCCTGTTCAGCGATGACTTCGGCGAGCCGACGCCGGCCGAGCACGGCGGCCGGAAGGCGGAGAAGAAGCTCACGCTCGAAGATTTCTTCTGAGGTGCCCCATGCCGGTGTCCGACGCCGTGTGCCGATTCTGCGGCTGGGAGGGCGCGAACCCGGTGCGCGACGCACACGGGAGCCTCTTCTGTCCGGAGTGTGGCCGGCCGGCGGACTACAAGGTCGTGGTCGACGAGCTGAAGCGACAAGGCCTCTGGAAGGCGTGAGGCATGGCGCGGAGGCGGCCGCGCGTCGTCGCGGTCGGCGACGCGATTGTGGACCTCATCACGCCGCCGCTCCCTCCCATCCCGCCCGGTGACTTCCAAGGACACGTGCCCGCCGTGGACGCGCTGCCGGGGGGGAACGCGACGAACTTCGCCCTCGCGATTGCAAGCCTCGGCGCCCGCACGAGTTTCGTGGGGGCGATCGGGGCCGATCCGAACGGAGAGGTCCTGCGGGACGCGTACCGTCGCCACGGCGTTCGGGCGATCCTGCGGGTGGACCCGCGTCGTCCGACCGGGGCGACGATGGCCCTCACGTGGTCCGCGGGCGGACGGGCGCTCATCACGGCGCTCGGGGCGAACGCCAGCCTCGTCCTGCGCGACGTGCCTTCCCGGTTGCTCGAAGGTTCGGACCACCTGCATCGCTCGGGTTTCTGGTGGACGCAACGCCTGATCGGGCGACCGACCTCCCTCCTCCTCGCGCGCGCCCGGCGGCGGGGATTGACGACGTCCCTCGACGTCTCGACCGACCCGCACGGTTGGCCGGAAGACCGCATCGCCGCGGTCCGCGCCTGCCTCCCGAACGTGACGATGTTCTTCGGAAACGAGGTCGAGGTATGCGCGGTCGCCGGCCGGTCGTCCCCGATTGAGGCCGCGGACCATCTCCGCTCTCTTGGGCTGGAGGAGGTCGTCGTCCACCAGGCGGACCGCGGCGCGACCGTCGTGCACCGGGCGGGCCGCAATACGTCCGCCGCGTTCTCCGTGCCCATCGACAACCCGACGGGCTGCGGCGATGTCTTCAACGCTGCGTACGTCTACGCGCGACTCGGCGGCGAGGGCCTTCCGGAGGCCCTTCGGTTCGGCAACGCCGCCGCGGCCCTCCACCTCCGAGACCGGCGTCGCCCATATCCGACCGACGCTGCGGTCCGCCGGCTCGCGCGCACATCCACTCGCCCCTAGGCAGATTTTCACTTTCGCCCATCTCCCTCCAGAAGCCCGGTTCATATGGACGGGGGACGTAGGTGGACCTCGTGGCCCTCGCCTCATCCCCCGCGCATCCATCCCTGCTCCCCGAGGCGTGGGCCATGCTCGGGCGGACCGATCTGGAGGCGTACACGTGCTGGGACTTCCCGAACCAGTCTGACGGCCATCCCGGAGCGGGGGACGCTTCGTTCAACGGCGTCACCCCGGCTCGGTGTGCCGAAAACCTCGTTCGCCGCTACAGTCGGCCCGGGGAACTGGTCGTCGACCCAATGGCGGGCTCCGGAACAATCGGCGACGTCGCCCGCACCCTCGGACGGCGCGCGGTCTCGCTGGACCTCTCCCCGCGCCGGCCGGGGATTCTCCGGGCCGACGCGCGGGCCTGGCCCCTTCGCGACGAGTCCGCAGCGCTGGTTGTGGTCGACTCGCCCTATTCGGACAATATCGTCTACAGCCGCGATCCGCGATGCCTGGGACGGATCTCGTGTCGCGATCCGCGATTCATCGCCGAGATGTCCCGCGTCGCCCGCGAGGCCGGTCGGGTGCTACGCCGCGGCGGCATCCTCGCCTGGATCATCGCGGACGAGTACCGCGGCGGCGTCTACACGCCGGTCGGATTCCGTTTGCTCTCCGCGCTCGAGCGGGAGTTCGAGCTCCTCGATACGATCGCCCTGGTCCGCCACCACGATCGATCGGCGTCGCCGATGTGGGAGCACCGCGCCCGGCGATTCAACTTCTTCCTGCGGGGTTTCAAGTTCCTCCTGATCGTGCGAAAACCGGTTGGGGATCGGCGAGAGTGACGTATGGAGACGGCCATCGATCGGACGAGTGACGCGTCGAGGGAGATCGTCGAGGCGCTTCGACAGCGCCTGCGAGTCGCCGCAGCCCGGCGTGAGGACCGGGTCGACGAGCACGTGAGCCGCTACTGGATCGCTTGGCGGAGCCGCAACCGGGGCCGCGTCTTCGCGGAAATCCGGCCTCTCCGGAAGCGGGTCGAGGTGTTCATCCTGCCGGGTCCCCGCGAGCTCCGTGGCGGGGCGGGCCTCGCGCGCCGTGCGCCGAGGACCCAGGGATGGGGCTGGTTCCGCACCCGGTTCGACGTTCGGTCGATGGGCGAGGTCGAGTCCGCGGCGCGGCTCATCCTGCAGTCGTACTTGCACGGCGTTCGCACGTCGAGAGGGAACGGTCGGCGAACGGTCCGTCGGAGGCAAGGGCTTTAATACCGTTCGCTCCTTGGCGCGGCGCTTTCGACGTCCCTGGTCCGGGAGATGTACCTTCGGGCGAATCCGAAAATCCAGGGGGTGTGGCCATGGCCGAAGAACCTAGCGCTCCGGGACCGGAGCTTGCGATCGCGGGCGAGGAAGGAAAGAAGGCCCCGGCGCGTCCGAGGAACCTGTACGCCTTCGTCAAGCGGGCGTGGAAGAGCCCGCACAGCGGGGTCGTCCAGGAGACGCATTTTGCACGTATGGTCGAATGGAGGCGCGGCCTCGCGTTCGCCCGCATCGAGCGGCCTACGCGCATCGACCGCGCGCGGGAACTCGGGTACCGAGCGAAGCAAGGCTACATCGTCGTCCGCGCGCGGGTCCGTCGCGGCGGGCGGCGGCGGCCGAAGCCGATGGGCGGGCGTCATCCGAAGCGACGCGGCCTCCGGAAGATCACCATGGCCAAGTCAATCCAGCGGATTGCCGAGGAACGGACCGCGAAGCACTACCCGAACCTCGAAGTCCTCAACTCGTACTGGGTCGGAGAGGACGGCGGCCACAAGTACTACGAGGTGATCCTCGTGGACCCGCAGCACCCTGCGATTCGCGCGGATCCGAAGATCAACTGGATCTGCGAGCCCGCGAACCGCGGCCGTGTGTTCCGCGGTCTGACGTCCGCCGGGAAGAAGGGCCGCGGCCTCTCGTACAAGGGGAAAGGCGTCGAGAAGGTCCGGCCGAGCATCGGCCGGCACGAACGAAAGGGCAAGTGATCACGCGGTTCGGATCCGCGTCGCGAGTCCGTCGATTTCTTCCTGAGAAAGCCCGATCACCGGTTCGAATACCGGGACCGGGAGGGGCGGCCGGCCGCCGGGATCGAACGACGACCATCGGGTCCCCAGGAACAGGGCGTCCGCGCGGGCGATCTTGAAGACCTCCGCAAGACCGTCCGTCGTGGGCATGTCGAGTACCTTCAGTCGGACGTCCCACCTCCGGAGAGGGCCGACGAACGATCCGTCCTCGGGAGCGGCGATCGTGACGCGGCAACCGCGTTTCATGCCCATCCAGGCGGCGACCATGCCGGCCTCGTCCGTCACCAGGGCGAGGGCTCGGCCTTGGCTCCCCAGCGGTAGGCCGCCCGGGCCCGGCCACGTCTGTCGGAACACGAAGCCGCGGTTCCGACGCACCTCGAGATGAATCTCGACGTCGGGGCGGTTCAGGTTCACGCGGCTTCCGGGAACGGAGCGACGGACGTCGTCCCCGAGTATTCTCGCGAGGTCCTGGCTCGTGAACGGATGCGTGCCGACGCGGCGCGTGCGCAGCGCGAACGTCTTGCCTGATCCGAGAGAGAGGGCCGCTTCCCCGAGGACGCCTTCTCGGAGCGACTCGAGGGTCGCCTTCGTCTCGAGGGCGGGGCTCACGGACACGACGCCGAAGACCCGAGCGAGGATCCCTCGGGCCCGGGCAATGTCGTCCACGTGGACGTAGACTCGCGCCTCATCGGCTTCCGTGATGCACTCGACCGCTTCCGCGGCGAAGAGGTCCTGGATGTTCGCCACGAGTCGATCGCGAAGCTGGCGTCGGACGAATCGACTCTTCAGCGCAAGCTCCCCGAACCGAACGAGCAGGACCACGTCGCTCCGACCGCCGCTCCCGATAACCGCGTTAGTAATTAATACGGCCCTGGCTTTCGCGCGCCGTGGACGCTCTTCTCCTGATGGTACAGGCCGTCCTCCTGTTTGCCGTCGCCTTCATCTACGCGAACCTCGGGCTCGGCGGGGGCCTGCTGTTCGTCCCGATCCTCCTCTCGACCGGGGTCACCCGGAGCGACGTGGCGGTCCCGATCTCCCTGACGTTCACGATTGCCACCGCCGTGTCGTCCGTCATCAACCACCACCGGAAGGGTCTCGTGGACTTCCGCCTCGGCCGCACGCTCGTGGTGGGCGCCCTGCTCGGCGCGGTCCTCGGGACGCTCTTCACGCTGCTGTTCCTCGTGGACGACCGGGCGTTCAAGTCCTTTTTCACGACCGTCCTCCTGATTTTCGGCGCATACATGCTCTGGGACTGGGTGAAGAACGCGCGGGACGTGGACGGGGATGACGACTCGAAGATGACGTCTCCGCGAAAGACGAGCGTGGCGGCCGCCACCGTGGGCTCGGGCTTTCTCTCCGGGAGCATGGGGATTGGCGGAGGCCTGTTGAATGTCCCGCTCATGGTGTACGGCCTCGGCCGCCGGACGCGGAAGGCGATTGGCACGTCATCCCTCCTCATCATCCCGACCGCGGCCGTGGGCTTCGGGACGTACGTCGCGAATCTCGCGTTCCGCCCGGGGGAATTCGCATGGCCTGCGGACTTCGTCCTCATCCCCCTCTTCTTCCCGGTCGTGTTCGTCGGAGCGTACATCGGGTCGCGGTGGGGTCTGCGGGCTCTCCGGACTCGACCGGTCGCCCTGATCTTCATCCTCGTGTTGTTCCTCGCAGCCGGGAAGCTCCTCTTCGATTTGCTCTGATCCCGAGTCGCGGACGCGGGCATCCCGGGTTATTTCCCGGTGGACAGGCCCCAACGCCGGTTAACCCACTCCTGCGAGCGGGAGAAAACCACGCGGTCCACCACGACCCCGAGGAGCAGGATGACGAACATGACCGCCATCACCTGCGCGATGTTCGGTGCCTCGCTCGCGCTCTCGACCAAGAACCCAAGGCCGACCGTCGCGAAGATGACCTCCGCTCCGACGAGGGATCGCCAGGCGAACGACCATCCGACCTTCGCGGAGGAGATCAGGTGCGGCAGCGTCGCCGGGACGGTCACCCGCAGGATGAGTTCCATTCCGTCGCATCCCATGTTGCGGGCTGCCCTCAGGTAGATCGGCGGCACCGTCCTCAGGGCGTCCGCGACCGACACGGTGACGGCGAAGAGGGATCCGATGATCGTCACGAAGAGGAGGGACGACTCCGAGAAGCCGAACCAGACGATACTCAGCGGGACCCATGCGATCGACGGGAACGTCTGCAGCCCGAGGACGTACGGCTGGATTCCCTTCCCGAAGGTGGCGAAATGGACCATGAGTAGAGCGAGGATTGAGCCGAGGACCAGGGACAAGAGGAATCCAACGGCGAGTCGAGAGAGAGTCGCTCCGATCGACCGAATGAGCGCCGCGCGGTTCCAGAGGTCGACCAAGGCGGTGCCCACGGCCGCGGGGCCCGGGAAGAGGTAGCTGTACTCCTTCGGGAAAAACAGGTCGAGCCGGACCACGGCCTCCCAGATAGCGAGGAATCCGACCGCAACGAGCACCATGGGGATTAGATGGGCGAAGTCCCGCGACGGCCGTCGCTTGGCGGCGGCGGGGGGCGCCGCCGTAGGGGGTGCCGCTAGAGGAGGTGTTGGTCCGCCCATGTGACCTCCGCCTTCAGGATTTCGTTGGCCTTCCGGATTTGTTCCAAGACCGTGGGATCGTTCTGCGTCCTCGGCCTCGGGGCGTCGTTCGTCAGGATCGTGCTGACGGTCCCAGGCCGGTGCGAGAGGACGACGATCCGATCGCCCAAGACCGCGGCTTCGCGGACGTCATGGGTGACGAAGAGCGTGGTCGTCGCGTTCCGCAGCCAGAGGTCTTGCACGACCTCTTGCATCTCCTGACGGATCTGCACGTCTAAGGCTGCGAACGGTTCGTCCATGAGCAGGACTCTCGGTCGCAACACGAGCGCCCGCGCGAGCCCGACCCTCTGTTTCATCCCTCCCGACAGCTCGTGGATCCGCGCGTGGGTGAAGTTCTCGAGCTGCACCATCTTGATGAACTCCGCAACGCGGGCCTCCCTCTCGTTTCGAGGGACCCCGGCCACCTTCAACCCGAACTGGACGTTCCCGTGGACGTCGAGCCACGGGAAGAGGGCGGCCTCTTGGAAGACGACGACGCGATCCGCCCCGGGACCATCGACTCGCTTTCCATCCATCTCGACCCACCCCGTCGTCGGTTCCTCGAGGCCCGCGACGAGGCTGAGAAGGGTCGACTTCCCGCAACCCGATGGGCCGACGATCGTGACGAATTCAGCTCCCCCCACCTCGAGATTGATGTCGCGCAGGGCTTCCATGACCCCCGTTTTCCCTTCGAACGTCTTCCCTAGGGAGACGATTTTCAGCGCCGCGCCTTTCATCGTCAGCTCACCGGAGACAAGCCCCGACTTGCAAGCACCTCATTGAGGAGACTTAGGTCGTAGAGCGCGCTCGTGGCGATGCCGGCAGGAAGGAGCCCCAGCTCCTGGGCCCACGCTAGGTAGGTGACGAGGGACGATTTGATTGGGTCGTACGTGAGGTTTAGATTCCCGAATGCGGCGGTAATCGTCGGGTTGGTGAGGCGATTCAACGTCACGTTCGTGATCGCGTCGTTGATGATGCCCACGTCGGCCGCGCTGGCGTTCTGGAGGCGGAGGGTCAGGTTCACTTCGGCGTTCAGGAACTGCTTGACGACGTCCCGGTGCGAATCGAGATATCGTTTCGTCGTGACGAGCTGCGTGGTCACGAAACGTCCGTTGGGCCAGAGAGACCTCTCGTCTACGAATACTTTCCCGCCCGCCTCTAGGATGAGTCGGCTCGCCCACGGCTCCGGCACCCAGGCGCCGTCGATCTGGCGGAGCTGGAACAGCGCGAGGATGTTCGGATTCGGGACGTTGATCACCTCGACGTCGCCATCTTCGTCGACCGTCCTGTGGCCCTGAGTCAGGAGGAAATGCTTCAACGCAATGTCCTGCGTGTTCCCGAGTTGCGGCGAGGCAAACTTCTTTCCCGTGTAATCCGCGCTTGAGCTGAGGTTCAACGTGGGCTGGATGACGAAGAGGGCGCCGCCGCTCGCCCCACCCGCGATCACGCGGAGGACGTCCGGGCCCACGACGGCCAAGCCGCTCAGCGTCGGACCCGGGCCCACAAAAAGGAGGTCGACCCGGTTTGCCAGGAGCGCCTTGATTCCGTCAGGGCCCGCGTTGAACGCTCGAGACCCAAGGTTGAGTTCGCTCCCGAGGACCGCTTGGTAGGCGCCCGTCGTAACACCGTATAGCGCTTGCGCGTGAGTCACGTTCGGAAGGTACCCGAGCCGGATACCGGATTCGGGCGCTGAGAGGTACGCCGCGAGGATCGCGATCGACACGAGGACGGCGGACACCGAAGCCGCGGCGAACGCAACGTTCGTGCGGAGACGCGACACCCTCGAGGGAACTGCCGCTTGTGATAAAGAGTATCGGAGATGCCACCGGACACAAAACCCTTATACTCGCGCAGGGCTGCGGCGCCCTCGCTCGGCCGTAGGGATGGGTTTGGAGCGGGCGAACGGTTCGCACTGGTTCTACGCGTATTTCCCTCAGGGGATCGCTGGTGGCGCGACATCGGCGCTCATCCCGCTCTTCGCCTACGGTCTGGGCGGGAGCCTGTCCGACGTCGGGATCATCGCCGCGGCGACAAGCATCGCCTCGGTCCCGTCGTTCATGCTCTGGGGATCCCTGTCCGATCGCGTCGGCCGCCGCAAGGTCTTCCTTCTGATCGGGTTCGCGGGGAACGCGCTCTGCTTCCTCCTCATGGCCGCAAGCCGGACGCTGCCCGAGTTCTACTTGACCAACCTCCTGATCGGCTGCCTCGGCGCCGCGAGCGGTCCCGTGGGGACGGTCCTCATCATGGAGACCACACCCCGGACGGAATGGCCCGCGCGGCTCGCGTTCGTCAGCCGGATCGGAGCTCTGGGCTGGGTCGGGGGACTCGGCCTTGGCGTCGCCTGGCTCGCCCTCGGTCCGGCGCTCGCCGGGGGCGGCCTGGGGCTCATGAGAGCACTCTTCGCGATCGGGGCCGGGTTCGGGGGCGTGTCCGTGATGCTCGCGTTCCTCTGGACGCGAGAGCCGATAAAGCGCGTGAGCCGTAAGGATGTGCAGGGCACGTATGTCCGACCGCGCGTGGAACGAGGCCGTTACCTTCCGACGCACGTCTTGCACTACTTCGACCTGAGGACCCCGCGGGCGCCGGCCGGCCGCCTTCCCCGCTCGCTGCGTGCCTATCTCCTCTGCGTATTCCTCTTGTTCGGAGGGTTCACCGCATTCTACAGTTTCTTCCCGATCTTCCTGACCCAGGTATACGGCATCTCCAGCCCGGGCGTCTTTGCCATATACATCGGGAGCCAGGCCATGTCCATCGCCGCCTACCCGTATGTGGGTCGATGGATTGCCTCCCGGAAGAGCGCGTCCCCGCAAGTCTACGCGGCCCTCGGACGCTCGCTCTTGTTCGGCTCGTTCTTCCTCGTGAGCTTGGTCTCGATTCCTGCCGCGGGCGTCTTCGTCCTCGCCTTCGTCCTCCACGCCGGCGTCGGGCTCTGCTGGGCGGTGCTCAACGTCGCGGGCTCGACATGGGTCTCCCACCTCGCGCCGGCGAAGGGGCGCGCCCAGGCCTTCGGGGCGTACAACGCGGTCCAAGGGTTCGGCTCGATCCTGGGCCCGCTGCTCGGTGGCTTCTCCGCGCAGTGGCTCGGGTACGGCCCGGCGTTCGCGGCGAGCGTCGGCCTCATCCTCGTCGGATGCGCGATCTTGGTGACGCTCCCAGCCGAGGGACCCGCCGAGGCCGACGAAAAGGGTAAATGAGGTCCCCGGCTTCGCGCTCCCGGGATCGCGTCGTTGAAGGTGGTTGTCCTCGGCGGATACGGGGCGATGGCGCAGTCGACCCTCCCGGATCTCCTCGCGAGCCCCGGGGTCGAGCGGGTCGGAATCGCTGGACGCAACGGGGAGAAGGCGAAGGCCTTTGCCAAGGCGCAGTCGGATGACCGGGCCGTGCCCGTCGCGATCGACGCGAGGGACTCGGCGGCGCTCGAACGAGAGCTCCGCAACTGGGACTGCGTGATTAACAGCAGCTGGTACGATCTGAACGTACCGATCACCGAAGCGGCGATTCGAGCCGGCATCCACTATTGCGACCTCGGTGGATTGTACCACCAGACGCTCCGCCAACTGAAGCTCGACAAGCAGGCGAAGGACGCAGGGGTGACGTGCGTCCTCGGGATTGGATCAACGCCCGGCACGATGAACGTCCTCGGGATGTACGGTGCGAGCAAGCTCGATCGGGTCGATAAGGTCCTGCTCCGCAGCAGCGGCGCGGTCGTGTCTGGCGGCGACCCCGGAACGTTCGTGCCACCTTATGCGATCCGCACGATCCTCGACGAGTTCTCGATGGACGCGCCAATCCTCCGGAAAGGCAAGATTCAGTTCGTGCCCGCGCTCTCCGGCCTCGAGAGGTCCGAGTTCATCGCCCCCGTTGGTGTCGTCGAAGGCTACTACACG
This sequence comes from Thermoplasmata archaeon, assembly GCA_035637195.1. Taxonomy (GTDB): domain Archaea; phylum Thermoplasmatota; class Thermoplasmata; order RBG-16-68-12; family RBG-16-68-12; genus RBG-16-68-12. The sequence continues at coordinate 19,934 of DASPXQ010000243.1, forward strand.
ATCCACTCGGAATTGGCGACGATGCCCCAGACGATTGGAAAGGGTGTCCAGGAGATGGACTTCATCGTCGCGTTCCCGCCTGCGTTCCGCGAGACGATCGCGACTCTCGTCCGGCTCGGCCTCGCGAGCCGCGAGGACGCGGTCGTGGAAGGCTCGACGGTCCGGCCGTACGACGTGACGTCTACGGTGATCGACAACCTGCCGAAACCGCGGGAGCCCGAACTCGATGTCGACATTCAGCGGTGCGTCCTCTTCGGCGAGCGGGACGGTCGCGATGTGTCGTTGCGGTACGAGGCGATCACATGGCCTCACAAATCGTGGAACGTCGGCGGTGGGGTCGTCGACACCGGCGTGCCTCCGTCGATTGCCGCCCAGTGGGCCGTGAAGGGGTTGATCAAGGAACGAGGGGTCATCCCGCCAGAAGTCGCCTTTGACCCGCTGCCGTACTTCCGGGAGCTCGCGAGCCGAGGTCGCGGGATTCGCGTGATCGAGTACTCCGAGGAGACGCGCGCGCTGAACTGAATTTAGGGAGGATTGCGCTCAGACGCTGGGAGGCGGCTGCGCCTCCCCGTAGAGCGCCGTCTGTTCGCCGACGGCTTGGAGTTGGACCGTCGGGGCCTTCTCCCGGTGGCGCCCTGCCTCCTTCGCGATCGCGGCGAAGGCGTTGTCCGCGACCTCGAGCGCCCATTCGATGTCCTCGTCCGTGTGCTCCGTGCAGAGGAACGCCCGTTCGCCCGTGTTCGGGATGCCGAATAGGACGTTGTTCCCGAGGCAGTGGATGAACCAGTTCCACCACCGCCGGGTGTTCGCGCTCAGCGTGTCGCGGAAGTTCCGGATCTCGTCCTTCGTCGTGAAGTAGACATTCCCGATCGACCCGACGTACTCGACCCACGCCGGGAGGCGTCGGTCGTCCGCGAGGTCCTGGAGGCCCGAGAACAGCTGCCGGCCGAGACCGTTGACGTGGTCGTAGTACTCCGGATGCTCCCCCAGGATTTGCAGGCATTTCAGCCCGGCCGCCACGCTGATCGGATGCCCGTTGTAGGTGCCGGCGTGGAACGTCGCGTACTTCCAGCCGCGACCCGGCTCGAGGACGTCCATGATCTGCGCTTCGCCGCCGAACCCCGCCAGCTGGAAACCGCCCCCGGCGATCTTGCCGAACGTCGTCATGTCCGGGCGGACGTCGTAGTACTCCTGGGCGCCGCCGTAGGCGAGGCGGAAGCCCGTCAGGACCTCGTCGAAGATCAGCACGATGCGCTTCTTGCGGGTGAGCTGCCGCAGACGCTTGAGGTAGTTCCCTTTCGGCACGATGACGCCGGGCCCGCACAGGACCGGTTCGACGATCAGGGCCCCGACCTCGTCCTCGTTCTCCTCGAGGACCTCGGCGGTCCCTTCGATGTCGTTGTACGGGTAGATGACGACCGTGTCCGAGACCGCTTTCGGGATGCCGCGGCCGTAGGGGACGGGCTTGTACCCGTTCATCCGGCGTGCCGTCCGGCTGTCCATGTCGAGGCTCTGGAGGACGTAATCGTGGGCGCCGTGGTACGCCCCTTCGGCCTTGGCGATCTTCTCGCGGCCCGTGTACGCCCGCGCCGTGCGCAGGGCGTGCATCGTCGCCTCGGTGCCGCTGTTCGCGAGCCGCAGTTTCTTCATCGACGGCACGGCCTTCTGGACCGCCTCGAGATAGTCGACGAAGAGCTCGCTCGTGACCCCGAGCATCGACCCGGATTCGAGCTGCTTGATCACCTCGAGGGCGATGTCCCGGTTGTTGTGGCCGAGGAGAAGACCGCCGAAGCCCATCATGAAGTCGAGGATCTTGTTGCCGTCGACGTCGTAGATGTAGCCGCCGTCGCCGTAGTCGGCGAGGAAGGGATGCGGCTTGAAGAACCGGATGTTGCTCTCGACGCCCCCCGGGGTCAGCCGGCTCGCGCGGCGCCACAGCTGGGCGCTCCGCTTGTGTCGCGTCAGATACTTCCGGCTGAACTTCTGGGAGGGCAATCGATCACCTCCAAGTGAAAACGAGGCCGATCCGGTGATCGGCGACCGGGACCAGGGCGCCCCGGAATCCCGTTCACTTGGTCGGACATAGGATGCCCCCAGAACTATGAAAAAGTTTCGCGCTTAGTTTGCGCTTTGTATATCAAACGTGAAAGCGTGCATAGTTATAGTCTGGACCTATACCTGATGTCCGACGAATGTCGGGCGGTCGCCTTATATGCCGGCCTGGGATGGCCATAAAAGGCGCGTACAAAGCGGTCCGTCGACGTCGATTCTGGCGCGTTCGGCAAGAGCCGGTCTCGCTCGCCTAAATGTCGATTTCTGGACGTAGGCGGTCTCGACGCCCGGTCGTGCGTGGACGCCAGAGGAGTGCGTGGGGCAGGATTTGAACCTGCGTACCCCTACGGGACAGGATCCTGAGTCCTGCGCCTTTGACCAAGCTTGGCAACCCACGCATCCGATGCCGGCTCGCGAATTCGTGTCCGCGTAATAACGTTGCGGTGACTTCAATTCAATCGTCGGAAATCCTGGGTCGACCGCTCGATCTCAACTTCGCTTCTTCATGATCTTCATGAAGCCGCTCGATTCATAGACTTCGAGCTGTCGCTCGGCGAGCGTGGTGCGGAACTCGTCCCAGCTGATCACTTCGATCCGGTTGTTCCGGCCTTTCGTGAACTGGATCCCTTCCGTGCCCTTGACGCGGCCCGGTCGGAGGCCCTTCTTCTTCGCCTTCTCGATGGCGTCCTCGACGCCCACGGGCTCCATGACCATCCGAATCCCTCCCGATGCGCGACCCGACTGGGGCGCTGTCGCGAATTCGAGCTTCGCTATTTAATGACTTCTTTCCGAATGCGGATGGGGTCGTCCGAAGGGCTATCAATCGTGCATGCGGTATCGCCGCCGTTGACTCGGTTCGGGTCGTCCGGCATTCGGGGCCGCGGCAACGTCGACGTGACCCCCGACCTCGCCCTGCGCGTCGGAATGGCGTTGGGGGAACTGCACGGTCACACGATCGTCGGCCGCGATCCGCGGCTCACCGGCCCGATGCTTGCCCACGCGCTCATCGCCGGCGTCTTGTCGACCGGATCAGATGTCGTCGACGCGGGGCTCGTCTCAACCCCCACGCTTGCCCGCGGTGCGGCGGAGTACGCGTGCGGCGCGATGATCACGGCCTCACACAACCCCGCTCCCGACAACGGCATCAAGCTCTGGAATCCCGACGGCATGGCTTTCGACGAGGGGCAGCAGAAGGAAATCGAAGACCACCTCGACTCGAATCGGTTCCAAGCAGCCGCGTGGGATCACGTCGGAACGGTCGCGTCGCGTCACGATCTGATCGAGCGCCACATCGAAGCGGTCCTTCGGGAGGTTGGCCGCGCGAAGCTCCGCGTCGTCGTCGATTGCGGATGCGGGGCGACGTCGACGATCACGCCTCACCTCCTCCGTCGGATGGGTTGTGACGTCGTCGCCTTGAACGCCCAGGCGGACGGCCATTTCCCGGGCCGCGATCCGGAGCCCACGGAAGAGAACCTCCGGTTGCTCATGTCGACCGTGCCGGCCGCGAAGGCCGACCTAGGGATCGCCCACGACGGCGACGGCGACCGGATGGTTGCGGTGGACCGCGAGGGCCGTTTCGTCGGCGGGGACGCGTTGCTCGTCCTCTTCGCGAAGCGCGAGGTGCGGCGGGGTCTCGTCGTCCCCGTCGACGCGTCGATGGTCCTCGAGGACCTGCTCCCGAAAGCGACGGTTTGGCGGACGCGAGTCGGCGACGTGTACGTCGCGGCCGAGCTCAAGCGGCGCGGAGCGGACTTCGGCGGCGAGCCATCCGGGACGTGGATCTTCCCCAAGGCCTCGTACTGCCCGGACGGGGTGTACGCCGCCGCGCGCCTCGTGTCGCTGGTCGCGGAGAACCCGCTCGCCTCGCTCGTGCGGGGGATCCCGCGGTATCCGGTGATCCGCGGTGCGATCGAGTACGACCGCTCGAAGCGGCGCGCAATCGAGGCCCGTCTCGACTCGGCGATGCGGTCGCTCGCTTCGGACGTGACGACGGTCGACGGTTGGCGTCTCCAGTTCGACGACGGATGGGCGCTCGTCCGTTTCTCCGGGACGGAACCGAAAATTCGCGTGCTCGCCGAGTCGCGCGATGACGCCAGAGCAAAGGAGATATATTCCACGGTCCTATCGAGCGCAAAAGGCGCCGCCGCATGAAGGCAGTCGTCCTCGCGGCCGGCGAGGGAACTCGGATGCGTCCCCTCACGGCCAATCTTCCCAAGCCGCTTCTGCCGGTGGCGGGCAAGCCGTTCTTGCGCCATACGCTCGAGGCGCTGCGGGCCGCCGGGATCTCGGAGGCGGCGATCCTGATCGGATGGCAGGGCCACCGGATCCGGGAGAGCTTCGGAGACGGCGAGGGGCTGGGCCTCTCGATCGCGTACGAGGAGCAGTCGGAACGGCTCGGCACGGCTCACGCGTTGGGCTGCATGCGGGCCCACGTCGACGGTCCGTTCCTGAGCGTGAACGGGGACGTCGTCGTGTCGGGCGACGCGCTCGCGGCGATGGTCGCCCACCATCGCGCCGTCGGAGGGCCCGTGATGGCGCTCGCGGAGGTCCCGGATCCTCGGGCGTTCGGCGTCGTCGAGATGGACGACGGCAAGGTCGTGGCCCTCGAGGAGAAACCGCGTCGGCCGAAGTCGAAGCTGATCAACGCGGGCATCTACATCTTCGACAAGGACATCTTCCCGCTGATCGACAAGACGGCGAAGTCTCCTCGGGGCGAATACGAGATCACGGACACGATCCGGGCCCTGATGGGGTCCCAGGACGTCTACGGATTCCGGATTCCCGGAGATTGGATCGACGTCGGGAGGCCATGGGACCTTCTCCGGGCGAATGCGGCCCTTCTCGCGCCTCTCAAGGGCACGAACCACGGCGACGTCGACCCGGGCGCGACGCTGGTGGGGGAGGTCGCGGTCGAAGAGGACGCCCGCGTACGGAAAGGCGCGTACATCGAGGGCCCGGCGATTGTCGGCGCGGGATCCGAGATCGGGCCGAACTGCTACGTCCGTCCGGCGACGTCGATCGGGCCGAATGCGAAGGTCGGCAGCGCCTGTGAAGTCAAGAATTCGATCCTGATGGCATCCGCACATGTGCCACACCAGAACTACGTCGGGGACAGCATCCTCGGCGAGCGCTGCAACCTCGGCGCGGGCACGAAGGTGGCGAACCTCCGCCTCGACGAGGCGCCGATCAAGGTGGTGTGGCGGGGGGTCGAGGTCGATACGGGGTTGCGGAAGCTCGGCGTGATCATGGGGGACGACGTGAAGGTCGGCATCAACGCCTCGATCGACGCGGGCACCATCGTCGGCGAGGAGTCGTTCATCGGGCCCGGCGCCCATGCGCGGGGCAACATCGCTCCCCGGAGCCGGATTTTCTGAGGTGGGGGGCGTGCGGATCGCCCAGGTTTCCCCGTGGTTCTATCCGCATCTCGGCGGCGTCGAAAGCCACGTGCGTGCCCTCTCGGCGGCGCTCGCGGCCCGCGGCCATGACGTGACCGTCGTGACGACGCGGCACGACCCGGCCCTCGCAGAGGAAGAGACGATGGACGGATTCCGGGTGGTCCGGGTCAAGCCCCGCGCGATTGTCATGAGGACCCCCATCGCACCGAAGATGCGGGCGAGCCTGCGCACGCTCGAGACGGACGTGTTCCACGGGCACTTCCCGCCGCCTCTCGCGGCGCACTATGCGACGTCCGTCGCCGCGGAGCGCGGCACTCCTTCCGTGGTCACGTACCACTGCGACGTCGAGATCCCTTCCGCGCTCGGCGCCCTCCTGGAGTCGTTGTACCGACGCAGCTTCGGGGCCTCCACGCTGGACCAAGCGACCAAGGTCGTCGTCACGACGCGGACATATGCCGCGACGAGCCGGGCGGTGTGGAGGCACAATCCCGCCGTGATTCCGAACGCCGTGGACCATCGGCGTTTCCATCCGGACGTCGATCCGTCGGCGGTCCGGGCGAAGTTGCGAATCGGTCCCACCGAACCCGTGGTGCTGCTCGTCGGTCGGATCGAGCCGCACAAGGGCATCGAACACTTCGTCGAAGCCGCCCGGTACGTCCCGGAGGCCCGTTTCCTCGTCGCGGGCGATGGCTCGCTGGTCCCGACGATGAGACGCCTCGCCTCGACGCTCGGCGTCGCCGATCGGATCCGATTCCTCGGGCGCGTCTCGGAGGCGGGCCTGCCGCAACTCTACGCCGCGTGCGACGTCTTCGTGCTCCCGAGCGTCTCCCGGCTGGAGGCGTTCGGCATCGTAGCGCTCGAGGCGATGGCCACGGGCAAAGCGGTCGTCGTCGCGGACATCCCGGGCGTCCGAGAGGTGATCGAGGACGGGAAGGAGGGCCTCCTCGCGGATCCGGTGAACCCCCAAGGTCTCGCGAAGAAGATCCGCTGGCTCCTCGCGGATCCCGAGGCCCGACGTGAGATGGGGCAGCGCGGCCGGGAGAAGGTGGTCGCATCCTTCAGCGTCGAACGCGTCACGGACCAGATCGAGGCGCTCTACCGGTCGATCGCGAATGCCTCGTAGGACGTCACGGAAGGACCATGAGCCCGATTCGCGCGCCCTTGTTCGTCCACGCCGCCCAAGTGCTCTCCGAGAATGGAAATCCGGTGATGATGTGAATGCCGCCGAACTTGTTGAAGAGGGCGAGGTCCTCGTCGGACGGCTCGTAGACGCCGCTCGGATGCGAATGAACCGTGCCGACGACCGCGAAGTCCGTTGGGATCATGTGGATCTGGAAGATCGCGTGGCGGTTCCCGCTGACCGTCCCGGGGATCAGGAGGAGCTCCGTGATGACGCCCTGCTCCGCCCGCAGGATCGCGCCGAACTCCCGCGGGTAGATGTCGCGGGACGCCTCGAGGATCATCCGCAGCGTCTTTCTTGTGATCGCCTCGACCCGCTTCATGGCATGCCATCACTGGTGGGACAGTTTCTCCTCGATCCGGCGGTAGAAGTCGTCCCGGAACCGCACGAGTTTCGACCGCCGCTCAGAGCCGGTGAGGGCGACGTCCTCCGTGCCCTTGAGGGTGGACTCGTGCTGGCCGTCCATCACCAGCAGGCACTCCTTCGGCTTCACGAGCCGCACGTGGACGGCCGCCGTCGCGGGGAACACGTGCGGGCGGGACGCCGGCTTGAAGGGCGCGATGGCGGTCGCGATGATCGCATCGACCCGAGGATCGATGATCGGGCCGCCCGCCGACATCGAGTAGGAGGTCGAGCCGGTCGGGGTCGCGACGATCATTCCATCCGCCCGGACCCGTTCCACGATCTCGTCGTCGAGGCGGATTTCGAAGTGGCGGATCTTCGCGATCTGCGCCGTGTGGACGACCGCCTCATTCGTGCAGTCGAACATCCTCTCGCCATCGACCGTGACCTTGAGCCGCATCCGCTCCTCAACCCGGTAGTCGCCTCGCGCGACCCGGTCCAGGTAGGCGTCCGCCTCGTTCGAATTCACCTCGGCAAGGAAACCGAGCGATCCCGAATTGATGCCGAGGACTTTGGTGTCGGAAAGTTGGAGGGCCCGCAGGATCGTGCCGTCCCCGCCGATCGCCAGGACGACGTCGACGCGCATGTGCGCCAGCGGCATCCCTTTGCGGTTCAAAGCTTGGCCAAGATCCGATTCCAAGAGGACGTCGTGCGTCGGCTCGAGCCGGGCGAGGACCTGCTTCGCCGCTTCGAGCGCGCTCGGGATGTGCGGGTTCGCTGTCATGCCGAATTTCATTGGATGGTCTCCCATGCCCGGCGGTCGCCCACCGCCACGAGGTCGGTCCGAGCGGTCGGGCTGAGGGGCAGCTCGAGGTCGCGGCCCTCCAAGTCCAGGACGAGACCGCCCGCCTCCCGCACGATGAGCGTGCCCCCGGCGATGTCGACCGCCCGCAGCTTCGTCTCGACGGTCGCGCTGTGCATATAGTACAAGTCCGCGGCTCCCCGCGCGACGAGGCACAGGTCGAGCGACGCGGCCCCGAGGGCGCGCACGCGGCGCGCGAGCCCCGCGATTCGCGACGCATCCGGGGCCGCGTTCGTGCCGAGGTACACGCTGAACAGGACGTCCGCCGGATCGTACGGGTGCACGCGGATCGGGCTCCCGTTCAAGAGCGCGCCGCCTCCCTTCGCCGCGTAGTACGTCGCCCCGGAGACGAGATCGCGGACGAGCGCCTCCTGAACGTCGGACAGGCGCTCGTGACCGATGGCGAGGGAGACGGAATAGGCGGGGACTCCGCGAAGCGCGTTGTGGGTCCCGTCGATCGGATCGAGGACGAGGGTCGCTTGGCCACCGCGATCGATGAAACCGGCTTCCTCGCTCAGGACGTTCAGGGAGGCCTCTTCGTAGTCGAGCACGCGGAGAACTGCTTCTTCTGCGACCCGGTCGATGCGGGCGCTCGGGCCGCCGTCCGCCCCCCGTCCGAGGACCTCCGCCGGGTTTCCCGTCATCGCCTCGACGGCGTGCTGGACCGCCTCCGCTGCCTCGAGGAGAAGCCCCTTCACCGGCCGACCTACCGCCTCTCCTCATATAGAATTATGGGACTCGGAGGGAGAGCGCCGAACGGCCTTCGCCGCGCCGGAGCCGTCCCTCGCTATGCTTATATAGAAGTCCCGACATAGGCACGACCTCGAATCCGGGTTTCGGAGGTAATTCCATGATGCCAGCAGGAACGCAGATACTGGTCCTGAAGGAAGGGACGCGCCGCGATCGCGGCAAGGGAGCGCAGTTCAACAACATCGCCGCCGCGAAAGCGGTCGCGGATGCCGTGCGGTCGACGCTAGGCCCGCGGGGCATGGACAAGATGCTCGTCGACAGCCTCGGGGACGTCGTCATCACGAACGATGGTGTGACGATCCTCAAGGAGATCGACATCGAGCACCCTGCCGCGAAGATGCTCGTCGAGGTCGCCAAGACCCAGGACGAGGAAGCGGGCGACGGCACGACAACGGCCGTCATCCTGGCGGGGGAGCTGCTCAAGAAGGCCGAAGACCTCATCGAGCAGAACATCCACCCGACCGTCATCGCGTCCGGGTACCGGCAGGCCGCGGAGAAAGCCCGAGAGGTCCTCGAAAAGGTCGCGATGAAGATCTCGATCAAGGACGCGGACGTCCTGAGAAAGGTCGCAATGACCGCGATGTCCTCGAAGTCGTCCAGCGGGCACAAGGAGCTCTTGGCCGACATCGCCGTGAAGGCCGTCTCCACCGTTGCGGAGCAGCGCGCGGACAACTCCTACTTCGTGGACGATGACAACATCCAAGTCGTGAAGAAGCAGGGCGGCTCGATCGCGGACACATCGCTCGTCGACGGCGTCATCGTCGACAAGGAGCGCGTGCATCCCGGCATGCCGAGTGAGGTCAAAGACGCGAAGATCGCCTTGGTCGACGCGGCGCTCGAGGTCAAGAAGACCGAGATCGACGCGAAGATCGAGATTACGGACCCGGCGCAGCTCCAGGCCTTCCTGAACGAGGAGGAGTCGATGCTGAAGCGGATGGTCGAGATTGTCAAGAAGAGCGGTGCGACCGTGATCTTCTGTCAGAAAGGCATCGACGACCTCGCGCAGCACTACCTCGCGAAGGCCGATATCTACGCCGTGCGGCGGGTCAAGAAGTCGGACATGGAGAAGCTCGCGAAGGCCACGGGCGGCAAGGTCGTTACGAAGCTCGACGAGCTCTCGAAGGACGATCTCGGCTATGCCAAGCTTGTGTACGAGAAGAAGATCGGCGAGGACGAGATGACTTTCGTCACGGGCTGCAAGAACCCGAAGGCGATGTCGATCCTGATTCGCGGAGGCACGGAGCACGTCGTCGACGAGGTCGAGCGGTCCCTCGAGGACGCGACGAGCGTCGTTTCGGTCGCGATTGAGGACGGCAAGGTGATCACGGGCGGCGGCTCGAGCGCGACGGAGATCGCCCTGACCCTGCGTGACTACGCGTCAAGCGTCGGCGGGCGGGAGCAGATCGCGATCGAGGCCTTCGCGGACGCCGTCGAAGCGATCCCGCGGACCTTGGCGGAGAACGCCGGCCTAGACCCGATCGACATCCTGATCGAGCTCCGGAAGGAGCACAAGAAGGGCAACAAGTACGCGGGGATCAACGTCTTCTCCGGCAAGGTCTCCGACATGAAGAAGGAGAACGTGATCGAACCGATTCGGGTCGGCAGCCAGGCCATCTCCTCGGCCGCCGACGCGGCGGTCATGATCCTCCGCATCGACGACGTCATCGCAGCCAGGGCGGGCGAGGGCGGCGGCAAAGGCCCCGGCAAGGGCGGCGAAGGCGGCGAGGGCGGAGGCGACGGCGAGGAGTTCTGAGGGCCCCTTCCGGGGGCCCTCGGGTGGTCCCCATGGTCACCGATCCGTCCGGCGAGGGGGAAGGCTCCCCCGGTGACGTGGACCGCCTCCTGAAGCGCCTCATCGCTCATCGGAGTCTCCCGGCGGTGTCGGCGACTCGCGTCCCGGTCCTCGGTCCACCCTCCCCGGTCGCGGACGAACGGCACGTCGAGCCGGGGACTTTCGACGTTGTCGAGACGCCGGACCGCATCTACGTGACGCTCGAACTCCCTGGTGCGTCGAAGGAGACCCTCGAGGTCGCCACGACGAACACCCGGCTGACGGTCCACGCGCTTACGGCCGGTGGCCGCGTGTTCCACCGCGAAATCGAACTCGAGCACCCGGTCGAACCGGAGGCCATCACGGCCACGTACCGGAACGGCGTGCTCGATGTGACCCTCCCGCGCCGGCGGGGGCACAAGGTGCGCGTGCGGAGGGGCGCGTAGTATGGCCGAGGAGACGCCGACCGTGCAGCGCGAAGGCCCACCCCCCGCCGAGCCATCCGCCGCGCCGGCAAGTCGGGACGAGGCCGCGGAGCTGCGCCGTGAGAAGGAGGAGCTGCTCACGCGGCTCAAGTACCTCCAAGCGGAGTTCGAGAACTACCGCAAGCGGGCCGAGCGAGACACGGAGACGATCCTGAAGTTCGCCCACGAGACGCTCCTGACGCGCCTCCTGCCGGTCGTCGACGAGCTCGACGCCGCGGTCGCGCGGCTCGAAGGCACCGCGGGGGACGGCGTCCGGATGGTCCGGGACAACCTCTTGAAGGCGCTCCGGGAGGCGGGACTCCAGGAGATCCCCGCCCGGGGCCTCCCGTTCGACCCGTACCTCATGGACTGCGTCCAGCGGGTCCAGGACAAAGATTCAAAAGAAGGCGTTGTGAAGGAAGTCGTGCGTAAAGGGTACCGCTACCACGACCGCGTGGTGCGACCCGCGCAAGTCGTCGTCAACGGCGAAGGTGAGGCAGATGGCTAAGATCATCGGAATCGACCTCGGCACCACGAACTCGGAAGCCGCGTACATGGAAGGGGGAACGCCGAAGATCATCCCGAGCGCGGAAGGCAGCGCGTACGGCGGGAAGATGTTCCCGTCCGTCGTCGCCTTCACGAAGGACGGCATCCTGGTCGGCGAGCCGGCGAAACGCCAGGCGGTCCTGAACCCCGAGAAGACGATCATCCAGATCAAACGGAAGATGGGGACGGACTACAAGGTGAAGATCGACGGGAAGGATTACACGCCGCCGGAGATCTCCGCGATGATCCTCCGCAAGATCAAAGCCGACGCCGAGGCGCATCTCGGCGAGAAGATTTCGCAGGCCGTGATCACGGTGCCGGCGTACTTCAACGACAACCAGCGCCAGGCGACGAAGGACGCGGGCAAGATCGCCGGCCTCGAGGTCCTGCGGCTCGTGAACGAGCCGACCGCCGCCGCGCTCGCGTACGGCCTGGACAAGAAGGGCGAAGGGAAGATCTGCGTCTTGGACCTCGGCGGCGGCACGTTCGACGTCAC
>DASPXQ010000244.1:0-5544 GCA_035637195.1 Thermoplasmata archaeon
GGTCCCGAACGGCCGGACCCCGCCGTATTGCGTGTAGTTCTGCTTGTAGTCGCAGATCCGCTTGACGAGCAGGTCCACGCCGATCCGCTCGCTGTACGTGACCTTGTTGATCTGCGCGACGAGCCGTGCGTAGTCCACGAGCACGCGGGCATCCGCCACGAGGCCCGAGGTCGCCGCGCCGACATGCTCGTCGATCTGGAAGATCTTCTCGATCGACGAGGTCTCGACGAGCCGCGAACCAATCTTCTTGTCGGCCATAAGGACGATCCCGTTCTTGAACTTCAGGCCGACCGTCGTGTTGCCGCGAGTGACCGCGACGCGAGCGTACTCGACCTGGAACAGGCGGCCGTCGGGGCTGAAGACCGTGATCGCGCGGTCGTACGCCATCTGGCCCGGCTGCATATGATAAACCTCGGGCCGCTAATAAAGCGGTCACTTATAAGGGTTCTTTTCAGGCTCTGTGGGCGTGGACCAAGTACTTGCGGGTCGCGGCGCGAATCGTCCCGGATGTGCCCACCGTCGTCACCCGGACCCGCTCCCCCGCCACCGTGTCGATGCCAACCAAGGCGCGGATCGCCGCGTCCTTCGTCAGGTGCGTCGTCCGCACGAGGCCGAGGGGGTGCCGGAACTCGACGAGCCAGAGGCGTTCGGGCGCGCTGCGAATCGCCTCGAAGACCTCCTCTCGGCGAAAGGGACGCGGACCGTCGACGCGGAACGCGATGTAGCGGTACCGCGGACGTCGAGTGCTCACGCTCGCACGATGGGAGATAAATGGAAAAAGGTTCGGGTAAAAAGAGGAGGAGGTCAGCGTACTTCGTCCACTTCAGCGGAGGTCCGCACGGGTCCCGTGTAGACCTCCTTGCCGAGGAGGGACTTCGACTTGACGCCGGTGATCACGAGGAGTACACGGACCGTGTGGTCCAAATCGTCCTCGACCGAGCAGCCCCAGATGATCCGCGCCTGCGGGTTGATCTTCTGCCCGACGACCTCCGCGGCCTTCTCGGCCTCGGAGACGGTCAGGTCCGGCCCGCCGACGACGCGCACGAGCGCGCCCCGCGCATGGGTCAGGTCGACCTCGCCGAGCAGCGGAGACTCCAGCGCCTCGTTGATCGCGTACTCGATCCGATCGCGCTCTTCCTCGCTCTCGCCGATGCCGATCATCGCGACGCCGCCGCCCTTCATGATCGTCATCAGGTCCGCGTAGTCGAGGTTCACGAGGCCGGGCTTCGTGATGATTTCCGTCATGCCCTTGATCGACTGCATGAGAATCTCGTCCGCCACCTTGAACGCCGCGTTGATCGGCAGGCGTGGCACCAGCTCGAGGAGCTTGTCGTTGTAGATCACGATCGTCGTGTCGCAGAATTTGCGGAGCTTGTCCAGACCGGCTTCCGCGTTCTCCATCCGGATGCGGCCTTCCGACTTGAACGGCATCGTGACGACGCCCATCGTGAGCGCGCCTTCTTCCTTGCCGACGCGCGCGACGTACTGCGCCGAGCCGGTGCCTGTCCCGCCGCCCATCCCCGCCGTGATGAAGACCACGTGGGCGCCGCGGATGAAGTCGCGGATATCCTCTTCGCTCTCGTGCGCGGCCTGCTCCCCGACCTCCGGGAGCGCTCCGGCGCCGAGGCCCTTCGTCAGACGCTTGCCGATGAGGATCTTCTTGGGGGCTCGGACGGACAGCAGGTGCTTCGCGTCCGTGTTGACGGCGCACAGCTGCGCGCCGCTGATGCCGGCCTCGCTGCATCGGTTGATCGTGTTCGAGCCGCCGCCGCCGCAACCGACGATCTTGATCGAGACGTTGATCGATTCGACAATCTTCTCAATCTCCTCGTCGTCGCCGGACTTGGATTTGTCCTGCGGCTTCGTGGCTTTCGTGGCTTCGCGCTCTTCCTTTTCCTCGGCTTCCTGGTGTCGGGCCAAGGCCTCGTTCAGAAGCGATTTCATCGTGCCATCCCATCCCGAATGGAGTCTGACAGCGGCGAATCCAAGTAGGGCTATTTAAAACTAGTCATACGTTCGTCAGACAAAACAGGCATTGACATCCGCCGCGGAGCAGCCGGCTAGATCGCCATCGCGGGCTTCGACACGGCGTTGACGACGATCCCGGAGTTCGTGATATCGAACGGGAAGACGGCCTCTTCGTGGGACGAACCTTTGTACTTCTCGACGGAGACGAACCGCTTGATGCCGGTCTCGTCCCGGAGCTTGTGGAGGCGGAACTCGCCCCGAGCCAGGAACGCCTCCGGAGGGACCTCGCCCTCCTCGGGGAGCTCGAGCGTCAGGAGCGAGGTGACCTTCGACTCCGAGAGGTATCGCATGAACGACTGCGTCGTGAGGGCCGTCTCGAACTCCCGCATGCAGAAGTACTTGAGGGCAGTGATCGAGTCGATCACGACGCGCTCGTAGCCCCTCTTGACCAGGAGGTTCTTGAGGAGCTGCTGGAGCGAGTGGACGGTGACCTCCTTGCTCTCGAAATCCGGCGTCTTCCGGATGCGCTCGCCGATCGCACGCATCTTGATCGGCTCCTCTTCCGTGCTGATTTCGAGCAACGGCGTCGGCTCGAAGCGCCGGATGTCCGAGTTTGCGTCGAGCACATCGAGGTCGTCGAGGTTCCAGCGGAACGCTCGCATGTTGATCTTCAGTTCGTTCGGCGGCTCCTCGAGGGCGACGAACAGGCATCGTTCCCCGCCTTCGAGACCCTCGCGCAGGAACTGCACCGAGAGGATGGTCTTTCCGGACCCGGGAGCGCCGGATAGGATGTAGGGCCGGCCGGGGACGAGGCCCCCGTGGAGCATCTTATCGAGCCCCGCGACGCCCGTGCGGATCTTCGCGGCGGCGGTCACCGGATCCCCCCGGGAGGCCGCGGCGGCACCGTCGGGGTCGGCGGGGGCGGCGCGGCGCCGATGCGCTCCTTCAGGGCGGAATCGCAGGACAGGACGAGCTTCATCGCCTTCTGGTAGTTGCGCCGCTGGAAGGCGAGCATCGCGCGCGAGAGGGCGACCTCGATATCCCGAATCGCGACCTGTCGGCGGTGCGCTTCCTCGATTCCCCGCATAACAGATTCGATGGCGTTCGAGACTTCCTCGATGATTCGCGTCTCGAGCAACGATTCGCCGGGTTTCGGACCGGACGACGGCTCGCGGGACTGAGGGGTCGGATCGAGAGACACGACCATTCCCTTGTCGGTGATGGCAACCGGCCGCATCCGGTCGTCGAACGACGAGCCCCGGAACTTCTCGACCGAGACGGCGCGGCGAATGAAGCTGCCGTCGAGCCACTTGTGCAGGCGGATCTCACCCCGCGAGAGGAAGAACTCGGTCTCCAGGACCGTCCGGTCGAGGTGCTCGGACACGATGAGCGTGGTCGCCTCGAGCTCCGAGAGAAACCGGAGGAACGACTGAATCAGGATGCGGCTGTCCTCGCCGTGCATCGAGAACATCTTGAGTGCCGTCATCGAGTCGATGACAATCCGCTTGTACCGCTGTTTCGTCCGCTCCAGGTGCTGGGCGAACTCCTGCTTAATCATCTTCTGGACGCTGTGGACCGTCACCTCGAGGGCCCGCACCTGGGACGACTGGCGGATGTCGGTGACCTGTTCCATGTCGCGGACGTCGAGGGACGTGCCGACGTCGATCACGGAGCGGGTGCGCTTGTGCGCCCGGACGTCCGGGGTCGCGTCGAGGATCTTGAGGCGGTCCATGTTCCAGCCGAACACGGCCACGTTCGACTTGACCTCGATCGGGGGTTCGTCGAGGGTGACGAGCAGGCACGGCTCCTGGGCATGGAGACCCTCGAGAAGGAAATGAGCTGACAGGATCGTCTTGCCGCCGCCGGTCGGACCCGAGACGACGTACGGCCGGGCGGGCAGCAGTCCCCCGCTCAGCATCGTGTCGAGGCCGGCTACGCCCGTCTTGACGCGATCCATTGAAAGCCTGCCGAGAATCGACCCACCCGGCCCATTTAGGATAAACGTTCCGTCGTGAGAATCAGCGCGCGATGGAACGGCGGGCGTTGACCTGGAGCGGAGGCGGACGAGCCGGGATGGACCGTCCTCCATCGAGATGCTCCGGAAAAGGCCGCTCCGCGTGCCGCGCGTCCCCATAGCGGGGGATGGACGTCCCGGGCCGGAGGTCCGTCCTCGCGGCCCTTTTGAACCATCGATCTCCGGGTGTCTCACCGGGGACCTGGGAGTCCCGGGGTATGAGCCCGACGGGATATCCTGGCTACCCCACCCCGCTTCGTGTTCGGATCGAATTCGCGGCCCGCGGAGGCGGTTGAGCGTCCGCATTGGGACGTGTCGGATAAACCTATCGCGCTCGATCAGAAGAACTTCCGGAAGCGCGCGAGGTCTTCGAGGCTTCCCTTCAATTTGATCTTTCCCGTGGCGTACGCCTTGAACGGGCCGATCTCCCGCAGGATCAGCGCGCGGAGCGTTCCGGCGTCGGTGACGATCGTGATGTCCGCGTGGTCCACGCCGCCGTCGAGGAGCGCGGCGACCTTCGCGTCCTTCACGATGAAATGATACTTCGTCCCATCCTTCAACTCGATCATCACGGTCTTCGAGAGGTCGGAGATCTCAGCGCGGAACGCGGGGTCCGATTCCACCTTCGCGTTGAACTTCTGGATCAGATCCTCGAGCATCTCCTTCATGACTTGCCCCCGCCGAACTCGTCGAGTTTCCGGATGCGCGATTCCGCAATCAGGCGGCGAGCCGTGTCCCACGAGGCCCGCGTGTGCGGCGGAAGAGAGCCATGATCCCTAATCCATTTTTCCAGGAACGCGATCGTGACGGCGTCGTGCGAGTAACCCGACCCGACCGGCACGCCGAACTCCTGTTCGATCGACCGCATCTCGCGATCGCGGCGCACCTTCGCGAGGATCGATGCTGCGCTGACGACGGGGAAGAGCTCGTCCGCGTTGTGCTGCGAGACGATTTCGACGTCGAACGGCAGCTCGCGCTGCACCGCCCGCTTGAACTCGATCTCGTCGACGTCCGCCGCGTCGACGTACGCGGTCTGGGGCCGGAGCTTGTCGATGAGTTCCGCGAAGAGCTTCGCCTCGAAGTCGTTCAGGGACATCTCCGCCCGCATGACGTCGATCCGTTCCGCCGGGATGACGAGGAGCTCGTGCTGCGCGACCTTCTCGATCTCCGGGGCCAGGAGCTCCCGCCGTTCCGGGGTGAGTTTCTTCGAGTCGCGGACGTTCATCTGCCGCAACGGTACGTCCGACTCGATCGCGACGCACGCGACGACGAGAGGCCCGAGGACCGGGCCCCGGCCCGCCTCGTCGACACCGGCGATCACGGATCAGGCCTCGAAGAGCTCCCGGGCCGTCTCCTGGGCTCGGGCGACGACCTCGGATTCGTCCACGGTCCGGACGACGCCGTCCGACATGAGGACGTGGCCATCGACGATCGTCGCCCGCACATCGCTCCCCCGGCAACTGTAGACGAGGTGACTGATGACGTTAGCGGGATAAAAAGGCGTAGTGTGCGCGCCCTTGAGCGACACGACGGCGAGGTCTCCGCGTTTCCCCACTTCGATC
>DASPXQ010000245.1:0-12734 GCA_035637195.1 Thermoplasmata archaeon
CCCCGCCGTCGAGCCGCCCTTCACCGCGATCCTCGTCATCGCCGCGATCGGCGGATTCACCGCCCTCTTCGCGGCGACGATGGCCGTGGTCAACGTCGACATCAAGCGCGTCCTCGCCTTCTCGACGATCTCCCAGCTCGCGTACATGTTCCTCGGCCTCGGTGCGGGCGCGTACCTTATGGCGACGGAGTCCGTCCGCGGCGAGCCGGTGAACTCCGCGGGCTACAGCGCGGCGCTGTACCACCTCTTCAACCACGCGTTCTTCAAGGCGCTCCTCTTCCTCGGCGCCGGCAGCGTAATCCATGCCATGCACACGAACGACATGCGGGAGATGGGAGGGCTCTCGCATCACCTTCCGATCACCTCGAAGACAATGCTCTTCGGCGCCCTCGCCCTCGCGGGCATCGTCCCGTTCAGCGGCTTCTTCAGCAAGGGCGAGATCCTCTCGGTGACGTTCGAGGCCGGGGCCGAGCAACCCGCGTTCTACTTGCTCTACGTGTTCGGCGTCGTCACCGCGTTCCTGACCGCCTTCTACATCTTCCGCCTCTGGTTCATGACCTTCCGCGGGGAGTATCGGGGCCACGGGCATCCGCACGAGTCGCCTCGCGTCATGACGGTCCCGCTCCTGGTCCTGGCGGGATTCGCCCTCGCGTCCGGCCTCCTCGCGTACCCGATGCAGGGCTTCGGGAACCTCGTGTTCTTTGAGTCGGCGGAAGCCCGCTACCCGCTGCTCGGCGTGCCGTTGCAGGACTACGCCCTCGAGGCGCTCTCGATGGGCGTCGCGGTCCTCGGCCTCGCCCTCGCCTGGGCCGTCTACGCGACGAAGCGGATTCCCGCCGAGCGTTTCACCGCCTCCCCCTCCGGTGCGTTCGTGCACAAGATGCTCACGAAGCGGTACTGGATCGATGATGCATACGATGCATTCGGACGGACCGTCGTCTATGGAGCCGCGCGGGGGCTCGACTGGTTCGACCGCAAGGTGATCGATGGAATCGTGAACGCGGTCGGCCGAGGCGGCATGGCGACCGCACGCGGCACGGATGCGTTCGACCGTCGCGTGATCGACGGTGCCGTGAACGCGGTGAGCCTGGAGACGGTCCGTACGAGCTGGCGCCTCCGGACGCGGCAGACGGGACAGGTGCAGAGCTACGCGTGGGTCATCGTCGTGGGCATCGTCGTCGTGGCGGCGATCATCTACGCGGGCATGTTCTTGCGTCTCTTCGGGGGTCGATGATCGTGTCGTACGTCCTCACCCTCCTGATTCTCATCCCCGCGGTCGGCGCCGGCGTGGGTTGGGGGATCGGCGCGACGCAGCGCATCGCGAAGCTCACCGCGCTCGGGTTCAGCCTCGTCGAGCTCGCCCTGGCATCGCTCCTCCTCGCGGCGCTCATCCAGCCGAATTGGGCCGGGTTAATCGGCCCACCGGTCGCGGAGGTGCCTGCGAGTTCCGCGCTGTCCGGCGCGCCCTACGTACCGCTGTTTTACGTCGAGCGGCAAGGGTGGTGGGCTCAGTTCGGGCTCAACTACATTGTCGGCGTCGATGGGCTCAGCGTGCCGCTGATCTGGCTCACGGCCCTCCTCACGACCCTCGCGATCGTCTTCCATTGGGACGAAGCGCACCGGCCTCGGGCGTTCTTCGGGCTCTTCCTCTTCCTCGAGATGGCGCTGGTCGGAGTGTTCGAGTCTCTGGACTTCGTCCTCTTCGTGGTGTTCTGGGAACTCGTCCTGCTCCCGATGTTCTTCCTCATCGGAATCTGGGGCGGGTCGAACCGGCGGTATGCGGCGCTGAAGTTCCTCATCTTCACGCACGTTGGGTTCGTCATCATGCTCCTCTCGATCTTCTCGCTGTACTGGTTCTACAGCAGGGACGTGAACTTCGCCGTGACGGGCGTCAGCGCGCCGACGTTCGACATGACCGTCTTCCTTCACGGCGCGTTGCGCCACGTGACGGGGGGCGCGGTCCCGTACTTGACGCTTGGTTCGCAACTGCCGGTCTTCGCCGCCTTCCTGTTCGGCTTCATCGTGAAGCTTCCATCGGTGCCGCTGCACACCTGGCTGCCGGACGCCCACGTCGAGGCGCCCACGGGCGGGTCCGTCCTCCTGGCGGGAGTCCTCCTGAAGATGGGCGGCTACGGGCTCTTCCGGATCGATCTCGGCATGTTCCCCGATGCGGCGAAGGAACTCTGGTGGCTCCTCGCGGTCCTCGGGACCGTCTCCATGGTCTACGCCGCCTTCGTGTGCCTCGCGCAGACGGACCTGAAGCGGCTGATCGCGTACAGCTCCGTCGGCCACATGGGATTCGTCCTGCTCGGGGCCTCGAGCCTGACCGCGATCGGCGTGCAAGGCGCGATCTTCCAGCTGTTCAACCACGGCATCATTACCGCGATTCTGTTCATGCTCGCCGGGTCCGTCAAGCACAGCACCGGCACGCGGGAGATCCCGGAGCTGCAGGGGCTCGGCAAGGCGATGCCGCAGTTCTCGCTCGTCCTCGCGATTGGCTTCTTCGCGTCTCTCGGGCTCCCCGGCCTGAACTCCTTCTGGTCCGAGTTTTTCGTGTTCGTCGGGGCGTATGGGTCCCAGAATCTGAATTCGATGCGTGCGATCATCATCATCCCCCTTCTCTCGATAGTCGTGACGGCTGCGTACTACGTCTACACGATGCAACGGATCCTGCTCGGCGATGTCCCGGAGAAACTCGGGAAGCCCCACGACTTGCTGGCCTGGGAGCGCGTCTCCTACGTCGTGCTCGTGGCCCTCGTGTTCGTCGTCGGCTTCTTCCCGATTCCGTTCCTGGGCCTGATCAACGCGTACACGAGCGCTTCCTTCCCGTGGCTCGGAGCGGTGTGAGATGCTGATCGAATTCCCGATCCTCACCCTCATCGTGTTCCTCCCGTCGCTCGGCGCGGTCCTGGCGTACGCCACACGGTCCGATCGGGCGGCGCGGGGCGTCTCGTTGGCGATCTCCCTCGTCGTCCTCGGCTTGGCGACGATCCTCTTGATCGGATTCCTGCGGCCGGACTGGTTCTCTCTCGCCTCCGCCGCGAGGGGCGGCCACCTGTATTACGCCGCCGAGCGGTACGACTGGGTCCCGACGGTCGGCGTCCGATACTTCCTCGCGGCGGACGAGCTGTCCGTGGTCCTCGTCTTCCTGAACGCCCTGTTGACGCCGCTCGCCCTCGCCGTCTCGTGGGGCGAGCACCACCGGGTGCCCGCGTTCTTCGCGACGTTCCTGTTCATGGAGACGACCGTGAGCGGGGTCTTCCTATCGCTCGACCTGTTCCAGTTCCTGATCTTCTGGGAGGTCGGCCTCGTGCCGATGTACTTCATCATCGCGGTCTGGGGTGGGCCGCGCAGGAGGTACGCGGCGATCAAGTTCTTCATGTACACGTTCCTGGCCTCGGTGCCGCTCCTCCTCGCCGTGTTCGCATTCTACTTCTACTCGAGCCCGCACACGTTCGACATGACGACGCTCATCGCGACGACGCCGATCCCGATTGGGTCGATCGGCGACTTGATGTTCGTCGGCTTGCTGGTCGCATTCGGCACGAAGCTGCCGACGTGGCCCTTGCACACCTGGCTGCCGGACGCCCACGTCGAGGCCCCGACGGGCGGGTCCGTCATCCTGGCCGGCATCCTGCTGAAGCTGGGCGGGTACGGGCTCATCCGCTTCAACGTCCAGATGCTCCCGCAGGCCGCGATCGACATGTATTGGCTCCTCGCCGCGGTCGGCGTGATCTCGATCCTGTACGGGGCGATCGTCTGCCTTGCGCAGGACGACCTGAAGCGGATGGTCGCGTTCTCGAGCGTCAGCCACATGGGGTTCGTGACCCTCGGGATCGCCGCCGGAGTTTACGGATACACCCAGGTCGGGCTGAGATCCGGTGCCGTGCTTGGTTTCTCGGGCGCGATCTTCCAGATGTTCGCCCACGGCCTTGTCGCCGCCGCGCTGTTCATGGTCGCGGGGTCCCTCGGCCACTCCCTCGGTACGCGGAACATCTCTGAGCTCGGGGGGATCGCGAAGAAGGTGCCGCGCTTGGCGGCCTTCATGATGATCTCCTTCATGGCGTCCCTCGGTCTCCCCGGCCTCGTCGGATTCGTCGCGGAGTTCTCCGTCTTCCTCGGGGTCTACGCCGCGTTCGGGCTGTGGGTCTTCATCCCGATCCTCACCGTCATCCTGACGGCGGCATACTTCATCTGGGCGATGCAGCGCTCGATCTTCGGGCCCTTGAACCCGAAATGGGAGTCCGCGAAGGACCTCGAACGCTTCGAGGTGGCGCCGCTGGCGGTCCTCGTGGCGGCGTTTGCGTTGTTCGGCATCGTGCCGGTGCTCCTCCTGGACCTCCTCTCGACGTGGTCGAGCGGCATCCTCGGAGGGCTGTGACGTGTCCAGTTACGCCGTCTTCCTCCCGGAGGCGATCCTCGTGACCACGGCGCTCGCGTCCGCCGTCCTCGGGTTCGCATGGCGGCGCCGACCCGAGGCGCTGTGGGCGCTCGCCCTGGTCGGGACCGGCCTGGCGATTTTCATCACGCTCGACATGATGGGCCTCGGGATCACGACGGCGCTGCGAGTGTCCCTGTGGCCCTCGCCCGTCGGCGCCGAGGGCGATTTCTCCGCCGAGCTGAAGATGGACGTCGACCGGTTCGCGCTGTTCTTCCAGGTGATGTTCGAGTTCGTGGCGTTCCTCGCGGTCCTGGCCTCCCGGGGCTTCCTCGGGAAGGAGGAGCCGCACCAGGGCGAATACTATGCGCTCATGCTCCTCGCGATCGTCGGCATGATGTTCACCGCCGCCGCGACGGACCTCTTCGTGCTCTTCCTCGCGTTCGAGACGTCGAGCCTGAGCACGTTCGCGCTGGTCGCATACCGAAAGCGGGACAAGCAGGCCACCGAGGCGGCGGTCAAGTTCTTCATCATCGGAGCGGTGAGTTCCGGCGTCGTGCTGTTCGGCATCTCGCTGATCTACGGGATCGCGGGCACGACGTCGATTCCTTCGACGACGGATTTGGCGTTGTTGAGGACCCACCTGGACTTGACGGTACATCCGGCCATTGAGCCCCCGCTGATCATCGCCCTCGTCTTCCTGATCGCGGGCTTCGGGTTCAAGGTCGCCGTCGTGCCGTTCCACATGTGGGCGCCCGATGTGTACCAGGGCTCGCCGACGACAATCAGCGTGCTGCTCACGTCCGCGTCGAAGAACGTCGGGATCGTCGCCCTGTTCCGGGTGTTTCTGATCGGCCTGCTGAACGTCCAGGTCGACTGGGTCGCGACCCTCGCGGTGCTCGCGATCGTGACGCAGACCGTCGGGAATGTCGTGGCGATTCCGCAGCGGTCCATCAAGCGCATGCTCGCGTACTCGAGCATCGCGCAGGCCGGGTACATCCTGATCGCGCTCGCGGTCGGCGCGGTCGCCGTCCAGTCTACCTCCCCGACGGACAATGCCGCGAACGTCGCCGTGTACGGCCTCGTCGGCGGCATGCTCCACGTGTTCGTCTATGCGGCGATGAAGGCGGGGTCCTTCCTCGTCGTCGCGGGCACCGAATCCCGCGGCATCCCGGACGACATCGAGGCGTACAAGGGCCTGAGCCGGAGGATGCCGTTCCTCGCGTTCGCGATGCTCGTGTTCCTCCTGAGCCTCGCGGGCATCCCGCCCCTCGGAGGATTCTTCTCGAAGTTCGTCCTCTTCTCGAGCGCCGTCAACGCGGCGGCGTTCAACCAGTGGTACCTCGCCCTTGCGGTGTCCGGCGTCCTGAACAGCGCCCTCTCCCTGTACTATTACGCGCGCGTGATCTGGTACATGTACATCCTCGAGCCGGAGGCGGGTGCGGCGAAGATCACCGCGCCGCGGTCCATCGACGCGGCAGTGTTCATCGCCCTCGCGATCGTCATGCTGACCGCGATCCTCGCGGCGTTCTTCCTCGGCTACCTGACGGACGCCGCGCGGGGGTTCTTCGGATTCTAGGCGCTGGATTCGCGCTTCCCCCCGGCGAAGGATTTTATCCCGGGACCCGTCCATGAGGAAGCGCCATGGCTTCGACGTCCGCCGGATCGCGCGTCGTGTTGCACGTGGACATGGACGCCTTCTACGCCGCCGTCGAGATCCGGGAGAATCCGGCGTTGGAGGGCAAGCCCGTCGTCGTCGGCGCGGATCCCCGCAAGCATCCACGCGGCGTCGTCCTCACCGCGAGCTACGAGGCCCGGCGCTACGGCTTGCGGTCCGCGATGTCCTGCGTAGAGGCGCTCCGCCGGTGTCCCGATGCAGTCTTCGTGCCGCCGCACTTCGAGCTGTACAACCGGGTGAGCGGCGAAATCATGGCGACCCTTCGCGGCTTCGCGGACAGGCTCGAGCCGAGCGGGATCGAGGAGGGCTACCTCGACGTCACGAACCGGTGCGACGGGAACTTCTCCCGCGCCCAGGAGATCGCACGGGACATCAAGGCCGCGATACGGAGGGACCATCGGCTGTCCTGCTCAATCGGCATCGCGCCAACGAAGGCGCTCGCGAAAATCGCGTCGGACTTTGATAAGCCCGACGGCCTCACGGTCGTCTCGCCCGACGACGTGGTCGAGTTCCTCGCACCGATCCCGGTCCGGAAGATTTCGGGCGTCGGCCCGAAGACCGCGGAGCGGCTGAAGGAGCTCGGGCTTGAATCGATCGGGGACGTCCAGCGGACGAACCGCCAAGACCTCGTCGAGCTCCTCGGGGCGTTCGGGGAGTACGTCTACGACGTCGCCCTCGGTCGCGACGCGGGCGAGGTGGTCGAGCCGACCGGCCCACCGGAGTCGATCAGCACGGAGACGACCTTCGCGAAGGACCTCGACACGTACGGCGCGGTCTGGCCGGAGCTGGAGGCACTCGCGAAATCGCTCCATGAGCAGCTCCTCCTCGAGAAGTACGCCTACCGGACGGTCACGCTCAAGGCGCGCTACTCGAACTTCGAGACGCACACCCGCTCGCGCAGCCTGAAGATCCACACGACCGACCTTGATCCGATCTTGATCCTGAGCCAGATGATGCTCAAGGAGGTCCTGACGTCCGACCGGAAGGTGCGCCTCATCGGCGTGCGACTCTCGAACCTTAAGGAGCACGCGGCGCCGCAGGCCACCCTCGCGAAATGGTCGACGATTCCGCCCGATTGAGCGGAGGAGCTGGCCTCGAGAAACCCGGCAGACCGATTCGACAGGAGGGGCCGTCTAGGCGACCTTCACGTCGAGGGCCTTCTCGACGTTTGGCATTTTGTTCGCAACGGTGAAGAACGGCGATCCGGCGAACAGCAGCCCGACGGCTCGGCCGTCGTACGCGACGATCGTGCTCCCGGAGTCTCCGCCCGCGCTGAACGATCCGCGCTCGCCCTTGATGATCATCTGGTCCGTGAAGACGTACGCCCCGGTCGCGTAGCCCACGCGGAGCGTGGCGCTCGCGTCCACCACCGTGCCGCTCGTCAGGCGCGTCGTGCGGCCGCTCTTCATCACCTTCTCGTCGAGCGTCGGCTCGCGGGTCCCCCGCAATCGCCCGACGTTCAGGATGTCCGGGGTCACGTCGTGCACGTCGAACGGCGCGGCGATC
This sequence comes from Thermoplasmata archaeon, assembly GCA_035637195.1. GTDB lineage: Archaea > Thermoplasmatota > Thermoplasmata > RBG-16-68-12 > RBG-16-68-12 > RBG-16-68-12. The sequence continues at coordinate 7,563 of DASPXQ010000245.1, forward strand.
GCGGCGTCCGCGAGGTTCGGCCCTTCCGGGTCCACGGCGACGTACGTATCGAGCCGACCGATCACGTCCCGATCCGGCTTGCCGCCGTCGAAGGCGCCGGGCTGGAGGATCGGATCCCCCTCGACGCCGCGGTTCTCGTTCGCGAGGACGTGATTGTTCGACAGGAGGAACGTCTCGCCCGCGTCCTTCACGAGGCAAGACAGCGTGCCGGCGGTGATGGCGTAGTGGCCGATCGAGAGGCCGCCCATCGCCGGACGGACCTTCCGCTGGTAGATCGGCGGGATCGGCCGCCAGATCGAGAACTCGCCGGCCTCCTCGATGTCCGTCGCGACGCCTTCGATCTCGTCCGGGATCGTCCGGCCGTCCTTCACGAGGAGGGGGTGGATCTTCTGCCGCACGTAGACCTTGAGCGCCAGTTCCTCCGTCGGGAAGCCCCGCACGGTGCGGTGGCCGATGCCGACGCCGACGACGTCCGGGTGCACGTCCGGCGTCATGCCCTCCCGCTCAAGCCCGAGGAACCGGCACTCGCAGACGAGCTTGGCGTCGTTCGCGTCCATGGGATCGCCTCAGAGCGCCTTGAAGGGGCCCGCGACGACCACTTCGACCGGCACCTGGTCGAGGTCGCGCGGGATCGCTGCGAGGATCCGGGGGTGGTCCTTCTCGATGTAGACGCGGATGCAGTCCCGGCCGTCCTGATTCCGGCCGATCCCTACCCCGACGACCCCGCGGATCTTCATCAGCGAGGCCTCGTGGCGGCGCTTCACCTCCTCCACCGAGGCCATGGTCCAGCGATGACGCGCCCGGACGATAAACCTACGGCGGGCGTGCCTCACGGAGGCGGCGGCCGGATGAACCCGTCCTGCATGAGGAACTGCGTCTCCTCGCGCGCTCGGCGGATCATCGCGAGGGCGCCCTCGAAGAGCTCGTCGCGGCTCTTCTTGACGCGCGCGATCCCCTGGTCGATCGCCTTCCGGCCGACCGCAGCGGCCTCGCGCGCGAAGACGTCGATCTCCTCCATCGTGGGCACGATGTGCTCCTCATCCAGCCCGCGCTCCTCCTGGACCTTCGCGAGCTCCTCCGCCGCAGCGATGCACATCTCGTCGGTGATCGTCCGCGCCCGCACGTCGAGCGTGCCGCGGAAGATCCCCGGGAATCCGAGGCTGTTGTTCACCTGATTCGGGAAGTCGCTGCGGCCCGTCGCGATCACGCGCGCACCCGCTTCCGCCGCTTCCCACGGCCAGATCTCCGGCACGGGGTTCGCGATCGCGAACAGGATCGCGTCGTCCGCCATCGACGCGACCCAGTCCTTCTGGATCACGCCAGGTCCAGGCTTCGAGGCCGCGATCACGACGTCGGCATCGGCCATCGCCTCCGGGATGCCGCCTTGGCGGCCGTCGGCGTTCGACGTCTGAGCGAGTTCCCATTTCTCCCGGTAATCGGCCGCGGCGGCCTCGATGTCCGCGCGGTGTCGCCCCACGATTCCTTTCGAGTCCACCAGGACGATGTGGCCTGGCTTCGCACCGGCCTCGATGAGCAGCTTCGCGGTCCGGATGTTCGATGCACCCGCGCCGACGAGGGTGATCGTGACGTCGGGCATCGCCTTGCCGACGACTTTCAGCGCGTTGATGACGCCGGCCACGTTGATCGTCGCGGTTCCCTGCTGGTCGTCATGCCAGACCGCGATCTCGCACTCCTTCCGAAGGCGGTCCAAGATGGCGAAGCACTTCGGCTGCGCGATGTCCTCGAGGTTCACGCCGCCAAACGAGGGCGTGATCAGCTTGACCGTCTCGATGATTTTCTCCGGGTCCTTCGTCGCCAGCGGCAGGGGGAACGCATCGACGCCCCCGAGGTACTTGAAGAGGAGCGACTTGCCTTCCATCACGGGCAAGCCCGCTTCCGGACCAATATCACCGAGGCCGAGGACGCGCGTTCCGTCGGTGACGACGGCGACCTGGTTCCACTTGTTCGTCAGGGTCCAGACTTTCTCGGGATCCGCCTTGATGTCGAGGCACGGCTGTGCGACGCCGGGAGTGTACCAGATCGCAAAGTCGTTGAACGAGCGCACCGGGACCCGCGGGACGATCTCGATCTTGCCCTTGTAGTATGGATGGTACTTCGCGGACTGCTCCTTCGGGAGGTTCGCCCGCCGGAGGTTGTCCTCCACCTCTTGCGGCGTCGGCACCTTGACCTCCTTCGAGCGCGCGCGCTTCTTCGTCGCGACCATGGGAACACCAGAAGGGACGGGCCGATGAGGAGAGCGAAGTCGCTTAAACCTTTGGTCGGAGCGACGAGATGCCGGATCGAGCGGGCGTCGCGCACTCTTCCGAAACGCCGCGAAACTTTTTCCCAAACCGACGGTTCCGAGGATCGTGCTCATCGCGATCGTCGACAAGGCCGGCCGAGGTGGCACTCGGAGAGTCAAGGAAGCGTTCGAAGCGGTCGAACGCCGTTACGCGGAAGAAGGCCTGCGTCTCCGGTCGCCCGTCTCCGCCGAGATTGTCTCGATGCCGATCATGGGGGCCTCGAAATCCCTGAGAGACCGCCATACGCTGTTCGTATCCGTCCGCGCGGTGCAATCGGGGACGCTCGACGGCCTCGTGGCGCATGAGATTGGCCATATGCTCCGCACGGAAGCCCACCACGCCTCGCACGATCCGGACGTCTACCGGAAGATGGGCCGCGAGGTGCGGATCCCAAAGGCGGCGGAGGGCGCGTTCTCCAACGCGTTCAACCACATCCAGGACATCTATGCCGACGACCTCGCGTTCCTCGTGTTCGCCTCGGACGGCGGGGACCGGGCGTACCGCTTCTTTGCGGGATGGATCGACGGGAATGCGGAGATGCGGGGACAGGACCGCTCGCAGAACGTCGGCCTGGCGGTGACCAACGGCTTCGCCCTCGGAAACCTCGTGCGGCACCGCCTCCTCCCCGCGGACGACCCGCTCTGGGACAGGGCGCGAGCCTTCGACCGCGACGCGGGATTCGTGGCCGTCGATTCGTTTGCGGATTTCTTCGCGAAGCTCCCGAGCGATCCGTCCGTCGAGACCTTCCTCCTCCAGGTGCGGACGCTCGCCGGCCTGATGACGAAGTCCGCCGAGCATAAGTCCAGCAACGTTTAATACCCGCGCGAATCTGACTCCGCATCTCTCCCGGTGAAAACGTGGCCGAAGAACTCGAGACCGCCCAGATTCCGCCGCACATCATGGCGGCGATGCGGGAGCGCATGAAGATGGCTCAGCGCATGTCCCGCATCAAGCACAAGATCGTCGTCATGTCAGGGAAGGGCGGCGTCGGGAAGACGACAATTGCCGCAAACCTCTCTTGCGTCCTCGCGGAAGACGGGCCCGTCGGCCTCGTCGACGCGGACGTCACGGGTCCGGACGTCGCGAAGATCATGGGTGTCGAAGACGCGCAGGTGAAGGCGACCGAGACAGGTCTCGAACCCACGGTCGGCCCGGCAGGGGTTCGCGTGATCTCGATGGCCCAGCTCATCGAGCGCGACACCGCCGTCGTCTGGCGCGGGCCGCTGAAAATCAAGGCGCTGAAGCAGATGCTCTCCGACACGGAGTGGGGCGACCTCGACTACCTTGTGATCGACCTGCCGCCGGGGACGAGCGACGAGCCACTCAGCGTCGCCCAAGAGATTCCCGATGCGGACGGGGCGGTCGTCGTGACGACGCCGCAGGAGGTGTCCCTCCTCGACGTGCGCAAGTCGATCGGCTTCGCGAAGGCCGTGAAGATGGACATCCTCGGGGTCATCGAGAATATGAGCGGATTCGTGTGTCCGCACTGCGGCAAGTCGACGGAGATCTTCAAGGTTGGCGGCGGCGAGGCCGCCGCGAAGGAGCTGGGCCTGACGTTCCTCGGTCGCATCCCGCTCGACCCGCGAATCGTGATCGGCGGAGACGCCGGCAAGCCGTTCGTCATCGAGCATCCGGACTCCGAGGCCGCGAAGGCGTTCCGGACGATTGTTGCGAACCTCCGGCCGCAGCTCAAAGAAGCGAAACCGCGCCCGACGGGTCCGCTCGCGCAGTGAGTCCCGACCTCAACTTTGTCCAGGCTCGCGGGCGTTCACGTCCGACGGTCGACGAAGGCTTCGATCTGCGGGCGTGGGAGTGCGCCCACGAGACCGTCCACGAGCTTCCCGTCCTTGAAGAGGAGCATCGTTGGGATCGATTCGATCTGGAAGCGAGCCGGCGTCTGCGGGCTCTCGTCCACGTTCAGCTTCCCGAGGCGCAACCGGCCCGCGCGAGCCTTCGCGATTTCCTCGAGGATCGGGGCGACCCGGTGGCACGGCCCGCACCATTCCGCCCAGAAGTCCACCAGCAACAATCCGGGCTTGCGGACCTCGGCGTCAAATGTCGCATCCGTTAGGAAGATCGGACCGGGCCACGCTGGCGGTGCAGGCTTCGTCGCGGCCGCCGCCAGGAGCTCTCGAAGCTTCTTGGCCCGAATCGCCTCGAGCTCCGGGTCCTGCATGAGAAGCCCACGCGGGCCGGCGGATAAAAGCCTTTGGCCCCCGGTTCAAGGCGAGATCTTCGCGGTGGGTCCGAACTCCTCCGCCATCGGCCCGAGGAGCCGCAGCTCCCGTCGGATGAGCGCGATCTCGCGTTCGCCGAACGCCGTCGGGTCGAATGGCACGAGGAGGATTGCCTCTCGCATCGCCACGGATTCGTTGAGGTCGTGCAGGAGGGCGAGGACCGAGCCGAAGTCGTTGTGCGACACGAGGTACTCGAACCCATCGAGGAGGACGATGCTGTTCTCGCTCACCTCGATGAAGTGCTCGACCGCCATCGCGACCTTCTCCGGGGGCGATGGCCGGACGGCGTTCTTCTCCGTCGCGACGCGGCTCAGCCAGAGGACGGGCGTCTTCTCGAGCCCGTACTCCGTCATGACGGACTTCGGCGAACGGCGGGTGATGCACAGGCCTTGCGCCCCGTGCGTCACGGAGTCTTTGAAGATCTCGAACGCCTGGCCGGCGTCCCGCTCGAGGACGGCGTACGTGTACCCTCGGTCCAGCTCGTACGTCGGCTTCGTGAGCAGGTTCGCCTCCGCCTCCGGCACGATCAACTCCTGCAGGAACGACTTCTCGCGGACCCCGAAGGCGATCAACCCGACGAGCGCCATCTCGACGATGAAGCCGGGAGCCCGCAGATCGATCCCGTTGTTCGG
>DASPXQ010000246.1:0-17236 GCA_035637195.1 Thermoplasmata archaeon
AGCGCCTTGATGGGACAGCGATACTGCGACCAACCGGCGGTGGGCCGCAGGAAGAGCAGTTGGCTCGGCGTGAGTTCGCCGTGGAAGATGTTGCCTCCGGTGAGTCCGATGACCTGTTCGAGGTCCCACGGGCTCAGGACCTGCCGGTGGAGGATGATCTTCCGGATGTTAGGGACGTACTCCTCGATCGTGTCGAGGACCGTCTCCCCGAATTCATCGCGGCGGTCCGCCCAGCTCCCGTTCCGGAGCGTGTACGGCGCGTACTGAATGAAACAGGACATGATGTGTTTTCCCGGAGGGGTCAGGGTCGGGTCGAGCGTCGACGGCACGCACATGTCGACGTAGGGCCGGTGCGAGTAGTTGCCGTACTTCGCGTCGTCGTACGCCTTCTCGATGTAATCCACGCTGGGGCCGAGGGAGATCGCGCCCTGGAGGTGCGGCCCGTTCCCGGGGAGGCACGAGAAGCTCGGCGCGTCTTTCAGCGCGAGGTTCACTTTCCCCGACGAGCCCTCGATCTTGAAGTTCTCGATGCCTCGTACGAACTCAGGCGGCAAGTCGGACCGTTCGAGGAACTTCAGGAAAGTCCGTTTCGGATCCGCGCTCGATGCGATGACCCGTGCATAGATCTTCTCGCCGCCGGGCAGCTCGACGCCGACCGCCCGTCCGTCCCGCACGAGGATCCGCTGCACGTCCGCGTTCACGCGGATCTCCGCGCCAAAGCCCCGCGCGGCGCGAGCGATCGACTCGCTCACCATCCCCATGCCCCCGCGGACGTATCCCCAAGAGCGGTACGCGCCGTCGATCTCGCCCATGTAGTGGTGCATCAGCACGTATGCGGTTCCGGGAGACCGCGGCCCGAGCAGCGTCCCAATGATCCCGCTGGAGCAGAGGCCCGCCTTCACGACGTCTGTCTCGAACCACTCGTCGAGGTAGTCCGCCGCGCTCGTCGTCATGAGCCGCGCGAACGTGTACAATTCGTCCTCCGTCAGGGCCTTCGCCTGCTTGTTCAGCACGAGGAGTCTCCGCAGCTCGGAGGGATGAAGCGACCCGATGTCCGGCGGGGTCATCGTTAGCGTCGGCGCGATGAACTTCGCCATCCGCGCCATCACGCGGCCGAAGCGCGGCATCGCCTCCGCGTCGCGACGAGAGAATTTTGCGACCGCTTGGAAGGTGTCCTCCTCGTCCCCACGGTAGAAGAGGTAGCGTCCGTCGGGCAAGGGCGTGAAGCTCGATTCTTGCGGGATCACCTCGAAGCCGTGGGACGGCAGGTCGAGGTCCCGGATGATCTGCGGACGCAGGAGGCTGCAGACGTACGAGCAGACGGTGAACCTGAACCCGGGGTAGACCTCTTCCGTGACCGCGGCTCCGCCGAGGATGTAGCGGCGCTCGAGCACGAGCACCCGCTTGCCGGCTCGCGCGAGATACGCGGCCGTCACGAGGCCGTTGTGGCCTCCGCCAATCACGATCGCATCGTACTGCTGCGCCACCCGACGACCTCCGTATCCGCCTAACGCATGCCCGATTGCGAGGGGACGGGCTGGGGTGCGCGAGGTAACGGGGGAGGGGTTAAATCGTTTGTCGCCGGTCCGCCCCGAGCTCGGAGGCGCGACCGATGCGACGCGGATCGCCGTTTCATTCTCGGACCTCGGCGCTGTGCGATAGCTGGGAGTGGCGCGGGTGGGCCGGATACCTCGCGGCCTCGTCGTATTCGCTCGTCCCGGAGATGGAATACTATGCGATCCGCCATTCCGCCGGCCTCTTGGACGTGTCGCCCCTGTACAAGTATCGGATTAGCGGGAAGGACGCCCTGCACCTCGTGAACAAGGTCGTGACGCGCGACGCGACCAAGCTGTCGAAGGGACAGATCTACTACACGCCGTGGTGCGACGAGCGTGGGAAGACCGTCGACGACGGGACGCTGTGGAATCTCGGCGACGGATCGTTTCGCATGACCGCCGCCGAGCCGAACCTCAAATGGCTCCAGGACGCCGGGATGGGCCTCGATGTCGAGGTCGAGGATGTGTCGGAAGAAATCGGTGCGCTCGCCCTCCAGGGACCTTCGTCCCGGGCCATCCTCTTGGAGGGCGCGGACGGCGCCGTCGAGAAGCTGCGGTATTTCCGGTTCGTGAACACGAAGTTCGCTGGGATCCCGGTCATGATTTCCCGAACCGGCTATACCGGCGACCTCGGCTACGAGGTCTGGGTCGATCGTGAAAAGGCCGAAGGGCTTTGGGATGCGCTCGTGGAGAAAGGGAGAGACCACGACATCACCCCCGCCGGGATGCTCGCTCTGGACGTCGCCCGGATCGAGGCGGGTCTCATCCTCGCCGAAGTCGAATACGAGCCCTCTCGAAAGGCGACCATCGAGGCGCAGCGGTACTCGCCCTTCGAGTTGAGCCTCGATTGGACCGTGGCGCTCGACAAAGGGCCGTTCATCGGGAGAAAGGCGCTCCTCGCTGAGAAGGCGCGCGGACCGTCCCGCCGCACCGTGGGGCTTCACATCGACTGGAGTTCCATCGAGAAGTACTACTGGGACATGGGGCTCCCGCCTCAGCCTCCGTCGGAACCGTGGCGGGAGAAAGTCCCGATCTACTCCGGATACCGCCAAGTCGGTTGGGCCACGAGCGGTTGCTGGTCCCCGCTGCTGAAGAAGTACATCGCGATCGCCACGGTTGCGGCGCCTTACTCGGAGATCGGGACCCGAGTCGAGATCGAAGTGTCCGTCGAGTGGGAGCGCCATCGGGCGCCCGCCACGGTCGTGGAGCGGCCGTTCTTCGAGCCGGCGCGGAAGAAAGCGTGACGGTGGAGCAATCCCTTTAGAGGGCCCCCGGATACCGTCCCCAGATGATCGAGCGGGACGCGATCATCGTCGGCGGTGGCCACAATGGGCTCGTCGCCGCCGCGTACCTCGCGAAGGCGGGTCTGAAAGTCCTCGTGCTCGAGCGTCGACCGATTGTCGGAGGCGCCTGCGTCACGGAGGAGATCCATCCCGGATTCCGGGTGTCGACTCTGGCCTACACCTGCGGCCTCTTCCGCCCGGAGATCAAGGAGGACTTGCGTCTCTCCTCGTTCGGCCTCGAGGAACACGTCTACGATCCGTCGAGCTTCCTCCCGTTTCCCGATCGCCGATACCTCCTGTACCGACTCGACCCGGAATGGAACCGGAAGCAAATCGAGCGGTTCTCCAAAGCAGACGCGCTCGCTTGGCCGAAGTACGAGCGGTTCTGGGAGGAGTTCGCGGAGCTGGTCGAACCGACTCTCCTCGCGCCTCCTGTGTCGCTCGCGGACCTGGCGAGTCTCGTCCAAACGCCGGAGGCCGAGGACTTCTTGCGCCGGGTCATGTTGATGTCGATTGCGGACCTGCTCGACGACTTCTTCGAATCCGACGAGGTGAAAGCATCCCTCGCGACGAGTGCGGTCGCCGGCACCATGGCGGGCCCTCGGACTCCGGGGACGTCGTTCGTACTGGGCCACCATACGCTCGGGGACATCAACGGGGTGAAGGGTGCTTGGGGTTGGGCCCTGGGTGGAATGGGAGCGATCTCCGAGGCAATCGCTCAGGCCGCGCGTTTCTTCGGGGCAGAAATCCGAACCGGCGTCGAGGTCGCGCGTGTCGCGATTCGGGATGGCCGTGCCGTCGGCGTTACGCTTGCGGATGGCACGTCGATCGGGGCTCGCGTCGTCCTCAGCAACGCGGATCCGAAGCGGACTTTTCTGGGCTTGGTCGAGAAGGACAACCTGCCTGCAGATTTCGTCCGTGCGGTCTCGCGGATCCGCTTTGAGTCGTCATCGTTCAAGTTGAACCTCGCGTTGCGGGAGCTGCCGGATTTCGAGGCGATTCCTGGCACGTCCGTCCAGCCGCATCACCGAACGATCATCGACATCGCTCCGTCGGTCGACTACCTGGAACACGCATATGATGACGCGCGGCGAGGCGAACCGTCCCGGGAACCGTTCCTCGAATTCGTCCTCCAGTCGACGAACGATGAGACCGTCGCGCCCGCGGGACAGCACACGCTCACCATATCCGCGAAGTTCGCTCCGTTCGACCTGACGCGCGGTTCCTGGGAGACCCAGTCGGAACCGTTCGCGAACCGGATCCTCGACGTCCTCGAAGGCTACGCCCCGAACATCCGGCGTGCGGTGATTGCGATGCGGTGGCAATCGCCGCTCGACATGGAGCGGGAGTACGGCCTGACCCGGGGCGACGTCTTCCATGGGGCGATCCTACCGGATCAGATGTTTTCGTTCCGTCCCGTGCCCGGGTGGGCCCGCTATCGAACGCCGGTTCGTGGGCTCTATCTGTGCGGCGCCGGAGCCCATCCAGGTGGGGGCGTTATCGGCGCCGCGGGCCACAACGCCGCGATGGCGGTCCTCGAAGACTGGCCGAGCCTCGTCGGCAGCTAAGCCCTCAACGGGCGCGCATCTGATCCTCGTACGCGTTGAGGAAGCCGGCGTGGCCGCCCTCGATCTGGTTCTTCAGGCAAACAAGGAGATCGGACCACCGGCCTCGGTGCTCGAGGATGCGGGGGCTCCCGACGTCGGCGTATCCGTCTTCGACGAGGTAGATCGCCGTCCCACTCGCCTTCTCCTCGAGTTCCAGCGAGACGCGCAGCTCGCTCTCTCCGAGCGGCCAGCGGAGGACGATTCGCCGCCCTCGTTCGATTTCGAGAATTCGATCGGGTCCATCTTCCCCGCCGAACGCGAAGGCGCCACCCGGACGCAGGTCGGCGCGAGCCTTCTTCGCAGGTACACCACCGGTCGTCCATCCGTCGAGTTCCGTTGGGTCCGTCAACGCCTGGAACACCCGCGCCGGCGGGGCTTCGATCAAGGCCGAGAGCCGCATTTCGGGGCTCGTGACGGCCGAGTGGTCGGGCCGGACGCTGTCCGTGCGACCCTCCGCAATCGACTTGAGATTGCCGAGGCACATGCGCCATGCGTCCTGAATTGTCCCACAGGTGCTCTCGCGGATTGGGACCCCGATGTGAACGGCCTGAAGGATCGTCGCGTCCGAGCCGTCGTCGTCGAGGTTGTACGACACCTGGGTCGCGGTGCCCCGGATCGGCCACGTGAAGGCGAAGCTGCGGAGCACGTCTCCCTGATCTATCGTCGTCTCCCATCCTCTCCCCTCGGGTTGGAGGATGCACGTTTCCCCGCCGAACTTGAACGATCCGCCGACTTTCGGCTCGATGCGTGACCAGCCGCAGAACCAGCGGGCTAGATGCTCGATCCGCAGGAGCCGCTCGAAGACCGTGGGTCGCGGCGAACGGATCCTCAGCCGGAACTCATAGTCGAATGGCAAGGTGTCACCCCGGTGCGGGCCCAAACGGCGAATCGGCAGCGGTCATTTTCGCGCGCGATCCTTTCGATGCGGGTCGCGTCGGCCTTTGCGTCCTCCGTGACGGAACCGCTTTTCCTTAGGTCGCGAGTCCTTCGGGGGCCGTTCCTTCCGCTTCACCCGCGCAGGTAGGAAATGACTCCGGGAAAAGGTTGCGATGCGAGCCTACGCGGTTCGCGTCGCCGCAGCCAGTACGTATGGTGATAAGGAGCGCAGTTCGGTTTCCTTATCAACGATGACGGGTTACCCGCGGCGTTGCGGGAAAGCGAGCCGGCGACCAATGCGAGCGGCGTTCCACAGTCCGTCAATTCCCAGCCAACGCACTCGTCGCGCTCGGTCTGGTTCGGCGTGCGGCTGCGATTCGGTCGGGCGCTTTGGCGGATGCTCCACGGCGTCGCCGAAGGCTGGCCCTGCGGGCGATGTCGGCCCCGCATCAGCGTCTGGATGCAAGGCCTTCACGACGCGGTGAACGTCCGTCTGGGCAAGCGGCCGTTCCACCCCGACTCGTTCGCCCGCTACGAGTCCGGATTCCTGGAGGGTCCGTACCACCGGGCGTGTTTAGGGTGCCACCTCGCCCGCGTCGGGTCACGTTGGCTCGCCCGCGCGCCCCGACCCCCGCTCGCTCTACGGTGATGGCGCAGGGCTTGTGCGTCTCCGCCGCCGAACCCTTATACGGATTCTCGGCCTGAGTTGGCGGGGCGAGCGAATGACAGAAAATGGATCGGGCGCGGCGTTGGAGAATGACGAGACAAACCCTTGCTTCGGTTGCGGGCCGCGCAACCCGCGGGGCTTGCGACTCTCCTTTCGTCGCGTCGGCGACCGCGTGGAGACAGGGTTTCCCACGGACGCGACGATGGAGGGGTGGCCGGGACGTCTCCATTCCGGGATCTTGTACACCGCGATGCTGGAAACGGCGAACTGGACCGTGTTCGGCATCGCGGGCCGGATCGGGGTCCCGGTTCGCACGAGCGCGCTTGACCTCCAACGGTGGGTGCCCACGGGGATGCGAATCCGCATCGCGGGGCGTGCGAAAGGCACGGGCCTGCCGAACCGGCTCGCCGTGGCCGTCGAGGCATTCACATCCGATGGACAGCCCCTTGCGACCCTCGATCGAGACTTCGTCCTCCCGAACCGCCGGGAGTTCCTTGACAAGATGGGATATGAGGAAATCCCCGAGGTATTCGCCGGGCTCATCCCTGAATAGCGGAAGCAGGGCGATGCCACCAGCCGGCCCGTCCAACAACCTAAATCAAACGCCGTTGCTACAGCCTCGGAAGCATTGATCTCGGTGGATTACACCTCCTTAGCCCGAACGGTCTTCGATGTCTCCGTCCGCCTTCGATCCGAACATCGAGTTTGGATTCATTGCTGGGACGACTCTCTTGAGCTGGGGTCCCATCTTGCTGAGGCGGCGCGACGCCGGGGCTCCCCTGTCTTGTTGACCGTCCAGCCGGAAGAAGTCTGGCTTCGATCGATCCTCGAAAGGTCCCCGAGAGTGTTACGGGTCGTACCTCCACACGCGGCGGCTGCGCTCGGAGAGACCGATGTGTACGTCTTCGCTCTCGGTCCGCCGACGCCCATTCCTTGGGAGGAGATTCCTAAGGAGCGTCGCCGGTTGGTCTCGGTGTGGCTCGACACTCGGTACGACCGCAGTACCTTCGCACAGAGGTGGGCCCGATTGGCCAAGGCCCGTCGGGTAAGGATGATTGGCATCGAAGCCACTCTGGCAACGCCGAAAAGGGCCGAGGCCCTCGGAATCGATTTCGCCACTTGGAGAAAAGTGATGTTCGATGGATGCGCGGTCGATTATCGAACCGTCGCGAAGCGAGCCGGAAGCCTCGCCTCGCTCCTCGCTCGCCCGGGCCAAGTCGAGATTAGTACGCCTCACGGCACGTCTCTACGCTTTGCCCTCGATCGCAGACCGGTTCAGGTGTCCGATGGAATCGCCACTGAAGCGAAGGCCGCCGAAGGCCGGGTGACGTACCTCCCCGCGGGGTACGTCGAGGTGACCGCCAACGAGGACACCCCCGAGGGCAAGGTCGTCTTCAATCTGCCCATCCATTCGAGGGCAGGGAGAGTTGAGGGTCTCACCCTTCGGTTTAAGAAAGGCAGGGTAACGGAATTCACTGCGCGGAAGGGCGAGCGACTGTTCCGGTCCTTCCTGCAGGAGGGAACGGGAGATGCGGACCGGTTCGGTTTCTTCGGCCTGGGGCTCAACCCGAGTCTCAAATATGGATACACTCAGGACGACAAGGTCCTTGGAGGCGTGACGGTCGGCATCGGGGACAACAAGAGCAAGGGCGGCCGGAACCGGGCAGGAGGGGAGTGGTGGGGATGCATGACCGGGGCCACCGTCAAGATCGGTCGGCGGACGATCATGGTGCGGGGAAGATTGCGCGGATAAGGGGCCCGACACGAAGCCTTCATAACCCACCTCGGCCTCGCCCTCCATATGGCCCGCTTCCCGGAGGCCGAGCGCCGCCGGCTGCACAAGATGATCTGCATGCAAGGTCTCTTGCTTCTTGGCGAGGTTTCGCTCGCAGGTTAGCATAGTTCCATCCTGAAGGTCAGCCCGTCCGGTCGTCGTCGTGGCTGCTGCATTCCTGAACTACGGCGGAAGGCCGCAGGCGTCGACCAAGGTTCTGGGGACGGTCTTTCACAGCGCGCAGCAGGAGAGCTTGTCGACATCCTCGAAGAACGAGAGGGCGGCGAACTTGATCGCTTCCGTGTGGGTCGGAAACACGTGGACGGTGTCGAGGATGTCCTCCAGGGTCAGCCCATACTTCACGGCGAGCAAGCCCTCGTGGATCATTTCAGGCGCCAGAGAGGCCAAAATGTGCACGCCAAGGATCTTGTGACTCTCGGCTTCCGCGACGATTTTCACAAGGCCACGTGTGTCCTCGACGATCACGGGCTTCGGGACCTGCTCGAGGAGGACCGTGTTGCAAGAGCAGCGCACCCCCGATTCGGTCGCGTTCGCTTCGGCGTCTGTGAGGCCCACGGAGGCCACGGCGGGGTTCGTGAACACCGCGTGGGGCACCGCCCGGTAGTCCATTTTCAGTCCGCGGTTCGCAAGAGCGTTCTCGGCGGCAATATACCCTTCCCTCGCGGCAGCGGTCTCGAGCATCGGTTTCCCGACAACGTCGCCGCCCGCGAAGACATGGGGCGCCGTGGATCGCATCTCTCTGTCGACCTTGACGCCTTTGTCCTCCTTGACCGCGACTCCCGCGACGGAAAGGTTCAGCGCGTCTGTGTTCGGCGTACGGCCCGAAGCCAAGAGGACTTCATCCGCCTCGAGATGTCGCGTCCGGTTCCCAACGCGGACCTCCAAGAGCTTCTTGCGTCTCTTCTGCCTCGTGGAGACGATTTTCGCGCCCGTGTGAATCCGAACCCCCTCTTCCCGGAGGTACCGGGCCAGGTAGGCAGAGATCTCCGGTTCCTCCTCAGGCAGAATCCGGTCGCTGCGCTGGACGACGGTGACCTGCGTGCCAAGGTTCCGGTACATCTGGGCAAACTCGAGGCCCAAGGCGCGGCCGCCGACCACGATCATAGAATCCGGCCGGTCTCGGAGGGAGAGAGCCTCGACGTTCGTCAGGTAGTCCACGTCTTCGATTCCGGGTATCGGAGGGATTGTCGGCGAAGAACCCGTCGCGATCACGAACTTCTCGCCCTCGTAACGATCCTTCCTCGCCTTCACCGCGTGCGGCGACACGAAGGAGGCACGGCCGCGAACATACTCGACGCCTTTTAGGGACGCGAGCACATCCTGATACTTCGACTTCCGCAGGGATGCGACAGTTCGATCCTTCGCCTGAACGATGGAACGGAACTCGGCAGACCAGCCATCCGCGAGCCGGAGGCCCTGGAAGCGGTGATTCGCCACCCGGGAGAATTGGTCTCCGACCGCAAGGAGCCGCTTGCTCGGCACGCAGCCCACGTTCACGCAGGTTCCGCCAATCGTCCCCCCGTCAATCATCACCGCCTTCGCCCCGCGTCGATCCGCGCGGATTGCCGCGCTGAACGCCGCTGCGCCACCGCCTAGGATGACCAGATCGTAGGGCTTCGCCATGAAGCCACCTCTCCAGGCGGCAACCGATTCACGAACGATGAACTTCGCGGTTTTTCGCGATGAACAAGAACGTGTCCACCATGCGACAATTCGTGCAAACGCTCCTTCTCGGGGCCACAGACTCCGACGCACTCTGGCGCGGGAAGGTCACGCGAAAAGCCATATTCATCGGATGGGAATGGTCCGCTCTTGCACATGACAGGAGTCGAACGCGTCGTCTTTGCAATTCGAGGGCTGGACTGTGCGAGCTGTGCCATCGACCTCGGGCGGGTCCTAAGGAAGATCCCCGGGATCCTCGAGGTCAACGTGAACTACGTCATCGACAAGGGGTTCGTCGAGTTCGATCCCGAACGGACATCGTGGGAGGCGGTCGCGAAAGCCCTCGCACGCCGTGGATATCCGGCCGTCAAGACCCGCTGACGGCCGGCCGCTCCGTTTCCACCGCCGAGATGAAATTCGCCCGCGGCGCGGGGCCGGTCTGGGAGTCACGCCTCCTTGGATCTCATATCGTTCATCCGGTGACCACGACCACTCCCGTCATGTCGGGATGCGGATCGCAGTGGTACTGGTACACGCCGGGCTCCGGGAACGCCATGCTGAAGCTTCCCATGTGCCCCATGAGGCCCGAATCCATGCCGCTCCCCATGCCGTCATGACCGCCGAAAGTGACCGTGTGGCCAACGGAATCGAAGTTCATCCACCGAACCGGCGTGCCGGCCCTCACGGTCACGTTGCTCGGATTGAAGGAGTAGTTCGTGATCGACACCGAAACGTAGGCGGGACCCGATGAGGCTCGGAAGAGTAGAGCTCCGATGCCAACGCCCAAGACGACGACCGACAACACCGCGAACGCAACGAGTTTGTTCATAGCACCCATCCCCTCAGGATGTTCTCCCCTCAAGGTCGGCCTTCAGGCGCAGATACTCGTCCCGAGAGACTTCTCCGCGCGCATACCGTGCGTTGAGCACGTCGATGGCCGGCGGAGGCATCGGCGGATAGGCCGGGGGAAGTTGCGCCTGCGAAGGCGTGAAGACGCCGAGCGCCGCCAGCAGCACGAGGATGAGGAACACCGCGGGCACGATCATGAAAACCATACCCCACCCCATGCCGAAGCCCATCATCCCGTATCCCGTTCCATTGGGCATGAAAGCCGCAGCGAATACGGCTATCAGCCCCACGGCAAGGACAATCGCAAACACGAGCCAGAGGACCGGACTGCTTTGTCTGTTCTCCAAGGTTTTCGCCTCGAAGACCCAATGGGCGGAAAAGGCTCTTCAGGCCTTCCCGAAAACCGATGAAATGAATTCGAAAAACCTGAAAAGAGGCTTCCCTACGTCCTCTCTCGCCAGGCATCAGAGACGCGGATTCGATTCGTCATCCCGTGCCGCTCGCGGGCGATCAAGCCCTTCGCCTCCAGGCGGTCCAGGATTCGGGTGACTTTCGGGCCCGAGAAGAGGCCGATCCGGACGAGATCTTTCTGAAGCAGGGTGCCACCTGCGGCAACAATCCTCCGGTACAAGCTCTGCTCGTCCCCAGTGAGCAGGCGAAGCGCGATCTCCGGGACGGGATTCTCGGAGGACTGGCGGGTGTCTGCTGGGCCCGAACCCTCAATCGTCAGGGGCGGAGAAGATTCAGTCGCCTGGGGTCTGGCTCCCTCCTGAACCCCGCGGGTCATGAACACGTAGGCAAGGGCAACGCCCATGATGATTGCGGCAAGCAGGAGGAAGACTCCCCAAACGAGGATGAAGCCCTCCGATACCGTTGTATGATCGACGAGAAGCAGAAGTAATATGACGAGGACGACAAGTCCAATTGCGCCAGCAAGCGCGATCTTGGCAAGGGCTCGACTCCTCGCCACGAGATCGAG
Organism: Thermoplasmata archaeon; assembly: GCA_035637195.1. Taxonomy (GTDB): domain Archaea; phylum Thermoplasmatota; class Thermoplasmata; order RBG-16-68-12; family RBG-16-68-12; genus RBG-16-68-12. Next base: position 11,275 of record DASPXQ010000246.1, read on the forward strand.
ATCGGCCATTAGCGTCGCAAGCCTTCCGGTCTCCCTTAAGGTTTCGCCGCGTATGAAAAGGGAGGGCCGCTGATGGCCTTTCGTCCGACGAAAAAGGTCAGATGCTGAGAGAGTGAATGAAGCAACCCGAAGTGTACTTAAGCTTCCTCATCCTCGTGTCTCCCGATGGCCCGCTTCCCCGAGGCTGAGCGTCGGCGGCTGCTCAAGATGATCTGCATGCAGTTTCCTGGGAGGTAGCCAATATTTTCATCCAAGATACAGGAATGTTTCACATGCGCTCGACCGCCGACATCCGGTCTGGCGCTGAATAGGGTCCCATCAACCTCGATAGACCGACGATGAGCGGGACATCGAGTTGTCGTCTGTTCCCAGCTGACGACCAGTTTGAATCGCGCCGAGCGGTCCTCATGGCGCAAGGCTAGTGCGAGTGTCCGTACCGGTGCGGGTCCGCGTCGAACTTCGCGATGCATCCTGCGGAACAGAAGAAGAACTGGGTGTGGTCATGTGTTCGAGAGCCTGCCGCGCGCTTCGGATCGACATCCATCCCGCAGACGGGGTCCTTCGCCATCGGTCGACCATCACCGCCAGCTCTAAAGAAAGTTCGCCTTTGCACCCGACGAGGTTGGCCCGCGACGGCCAACGGCTATGTGAGGAAGCAGGTTGCAAGACGTCGACAACCGCCGAGCGGCAGCAGACCTGTCGCCTCACCGCGGCGTTCGTTCTCGAAGCTTTGTAACCGTTCCTCATTCAAATCTGGCGGCGTTTCATCAGGAGCGCATTCGTCACAACGATGATGCTCGACGCAGCCATGAACAGGGCTCCCCACTCGGGCCGGAGGACGATCCCCGCGGGCACACCGACGCCCGCCGCGAGGGGCAACGCAACGGCGTTGTAACCTGTGGCCCATACCAGGTTTTGCCGCATCTTGCTCGATGTGAGCCGGCTGAGCCGGACAAGGCGCACGACGTCCCTTGGGTCGTTCCGGACGAGGACGATATCGGCGGATTCCACCGCGACGTCTGTCCCGGCGCCGATTGCGATTCCCACGTCCGCTTGGACCAGCGCGGGCGCGTCGTTCACTCCATCTCCGATCATTGCGACTCGTTGACCCACCTTCTGCAGTCGCTCCACGGCTGCTGCCTTGTCCCCCGGCAGGACCTCCGCGAAGAACGTGTCGAGGCGGAGTTGCTCGGCGACGTACGCCGCAGTCGCCCGATTGTCGCCGGTCAGCATCGCAACACGAAGCCCCATCGCTTTGAGTTCCGCAACGGCCTCGCGGGACTCCCCGCGGATGACGTCGGCGAGGGTGATTACTCCAGCGAGGCGGTCGTCGAGCATCACGAGGACGGTCGTCTTGCCCTGAGCCGCGAGGCGATCCGCTTCCGCGGTCGAACCCAAGCCCATGTCCTCGAGGAGCGCGCGGTTCCCGAGGACGACCGCATGGCGGTCCACCTTGGCCCGTGCTCCTTTCCCCGGGATCGCGGTGAAGTCGACCGCGTCGGGAATCGTAACGCCGTTCGATTCCGCATGAGCCACGATCGCTTTCGCGATGACGTGCTCCGAGTTGCGTTCCACGGCCGCGGCGAGCCGCAGGAGATCTGCTTCCTTCCACGGGTCAAACGCCACGACCTCGGACACGCCAAACCGGCCCGTTGTGAGGGTGCCGGTCTTGTCGAAGATGACCGTCTGGAGGTCCTTCGCGACTTCGAGGCCTTCCGCGTTGAGAATCAGGATTCCGTTGCGGGCCGCCATCGTGGTGGAGATGATGGTGACCGTGGGGACCGCGAGCCCGAGCGCATGGGGGCAGGCGATCACGAAGACCGTGATCATCAGGGTGAGTGCAAACAGGCTGTCCGTTCTCGCGAGGCCGAACCAGTAGAGGTACGTCGCCACCCCGAGGGTCACCGCAATGAGCGTAAGCGCGGTCGCCGCTCGGTCCGCAAGGCGCTGTACCGTCGGTTTTGTCTCCTGGGCCTGGCGGACGAGGTTCACGATCTGCGCGAGGGCCGTCTCCTCGCCTATCTTCGTCACACGCACGCGGAGGGAGCCCTCCCCGTTGATCGTGCCCCCCAGGACGGCGTCGCCCGTCCGCTTCGGAACCGGCTTCGATTCGCCAGTCACGAGCGCTTCGTTGACCGAGCTCTCGCCCCCAATTACGATTCCGTCGATGGGCACCTTTTCCCCCGGGCGGACGAGGACGACATCTTCGACCTCGAGGCGAGCTGTCTCGATATCCTCCGTCGATCCGTCGGGCCGGATTCGGCTCGCGGTGGGCGGGATCAGCTTTGCGAGCTCCCGCAACGCGCCAGAGGCGCCGCGAACCGAGCGCATCTCCATCCAGTGCCCGAAGAGAAGGAACAAGACAAGGGTCGAGACCTCCCAGTAGAAATCAGAGGCGAGGAAGAGAAATGTCGCCCCGAGGCTGTACAGGTACCCGGCGAGGACCGCGAGGCTCACGAGCACGTCCATGTCCGCGGTGTGGGCGCGCAACGCCTTCACGGCGCCCCGGTAGAACGGCACGCCCCCGTAGATTGCGATTGCGGAGGCGAGGATCACCAAGAGGAGGTTGTCGCCAGGGAGATCCGGAAGTCGGAACCCGGCCCAGGACTGAATCGTGGGCGAGAGGAGGAGCACGGGAATCGTGAAAGCGAGGACGACGAAAAAGCGCAGACGGATGTCGCGCTCCATCATCGCGTGGTGATCGTGCTCGGCCGGTTGGCCCGTCTGATGCGCCCGATGTTCGGCATGGGCGAGCTGGGTCGTCGAGGGACGCGAGCCGCACTCGTAGCCAATCCGCCGAAGGCGTTCCGCGACGGTTTCCGGCGAAGTCCCCGCGGCGACGGTCACGATAAGTTCGCCCGTCAGGTGATTCAGCGATGCAGACTGCACATCCGGTATCTCGAGCAGGCGATCTTCGATGCCGGCAATGCAATCCGGAGGAAGAAAGTCCTGAATCTTCAGGGCGAGCGTCCTTTCAATCGGCGTGTCGCTCGGACTTTCCGCATGGGCTCGATGCTCGATGCCATGCCCCCTGCGGGAGGGAAGCGTGGCGCCGTGCTTCAAGATGCGGGTTCTCTGCCTTGGTCGGGCGGACTCGTCCGCCCGATTATTGCGGTTGTCTCCCACGATGCCGGAGGCTGGGTTCCTCAGTCGAAGCCGAGCGGGATTCGCTGTACCTACGGCTGCGAGCCCGAAGCCTGCTCGCGCTCGTTCTGCCGCTCCTCCTGCTGCTTCCGCCACCCGTACCGGGTCAAGCCCTGCGGCTTGTACACATTGAGCACCGTGACCACGAGCAACGCCACCAGGCCGACACCGGGGTGGAAGAGGTCGCCCCCGAGCCCGCCGGCGAGGTCCGCATCGTTCGCCGCTCGCGCCATGTTTGCTAGGGAGCTTACGGTCGGCATGTGCTCCAACAAGACGATCGTGGAAAGAACGGTCAGCACGAGTGAGATCAGGACCCAGTAGTGCCGGAACAAGCCCCACGGGGTGCCCAGCGACATGACCAGCCCGGTCGCTAGCGCGGCGAGCGCCAACGGGACGATCACATTCCAGCCGATCAAATCCATCGCGATCCAGGCAGTACGTACCGTCTGCGCATCTTGGCTGGTCACAGCGGAGACGCCGAGGGCCAGGTACGCGACGACCGCGCCGATCCAGCCGACGGAGACAGTGAGGTGGGTGGCGAGCACGGACTTGCGGAGGCCGGGTCGCATGCGCATGAGTGTCGTACTCCGGGTTCTATGGTCCGTGTTGCACGGGCGAAGTGTGGCCGCCGATGAATAGGACGATGACGACGGCCAGGACCACGACGATGATGATGACCACAAACAGTTTCACCCAGCGCGGTGTGCCGGGATATTCGTGGTCGGACCTCCCGCCGGTCTCATCGCCGGTCTCGTCGTGCATGGGGCGCTATACAGGGGTTCGGGGAAGAGGCCTGTGAAGCATTGTTCCAGGCCTGTCGCTCCGCCTAGAACTATGTTCCAATGGGTCTAAGACCGACCCCGCCGTGCCGGGACGTCGAGCATGTCGTGGGTGCTCGTCCTTGCGCATATCCTCCTCATGGGCTCGATTGCGACGGTTGCCGCATTCGGTGCCTGGCGTTGCCGGCGCCTGCTTCGATATGCACGGGACCCACGCCTACTGAAACTGATGTGGTTCTACGGCCTCTTCGCCGCGAGCCTCGTCCCCATGGCGATCTGGGCGGCACAGGTGGGGGAGAGCATAGACGATGCCTTCAGCGCGTTGCACTCCGGAGCGGAGGTCGTCAACCTCCTCCTCCTGGGACACCACGCCCTCCTGCTGGCCAGCCTGGGCATCGCGGGCCTCGCGTTCAGCGCGAGGCGGGTTGGAAGCGCGGGCCTAGCGGCCGCCGGATTGGCATTCTTTGAGCCGTCCATCCTGGTGTTGCTGGCCCTGGAGGTCATCCTGACGCTGTACCTCGCGGTCAGAGCCGTCCAGAACTACATGGAACGCCGCAGCCCTCGGGCGCTGCAGGTCGCGACAGGCTTCCTCCTCTTCTTCATTGGCCACCTGAGCTTCTTCCTGTTCCATCTTCCAGGGGGGGCCGGGATCCTACTCGGCAACATGTTTGCGCTCGTCGGCATTGTCCTCCTTGTGCAACTGCTGCCGAGGCCGACGACATGAGGAGAGCCTATCGGTCCAGCAGCCGCCTTGTAATGGATCTTCTCGCGGCCATCAAAGACGAGGGACCGGCAAATGTGACACGCTTATTGCTGGTCGCCAACCTGACCCACGGGAAGCTCCAAGAGTTGCTCACCTCGTTCGAGGAGAACGGTTGGGTGCGCGCTAGCCGCGACGGCGAACGAAGCCAGTGGATCCTCACGGAGAAAGGCTTGCGGGTGCTGGCGGACCTACGTCGGGTGGATGCCGTGATGCAGGACCATGGATTGGGATTGTAGAATTCCTGGCATGCGAATGCAGAGACCTTCCCTGGGGAGCGGATCACCTTGACTTTCAACGCCAAAGGAGCGATCGAGTTCAGGCGTACCCTTTCGTGAGCGTAGGCCATACCCTGAGGCAGGAGGATGACAGAAGGCCGCTGAACGTTCATTGGAGCCGTATCGCCCGTTTGTGGCCAACGTTCCGCCCCGCCCTCCCGACTTTTCTCGGCATGTTGGTGGCCGCGGTACCTCTGGTCTTTCGACCCACCCCGGACTGGGTGTCGATTGTAGCGTTCCTCAGCTCTCCAATCCTCGTCTGGTTCGGCTTCTTCTCCGCGACCGAGACTCTCCGCCCTCGAGCTCGTTTCCACGAAAACGTCGCGGTTTCTTTCCTGGTCTACTTCGCCGTAGGGGGCGCATGGGTTGCTTCTCTGTTGCTTGGGGCCTGGCCCTTCGACCTCGGAAGGTCTGCTATGACCTACCTTGTCTTTGCGCTTGCATGGCCCCCAACTTTCATGTGGATTCTGTTCGCGTCTCTTTCGTGGTTTCCGATGAGTTGAACCCCGTCGTCGCCGTAGTGATCGCCCAGTAACCCGCGATTTTCCGGGACATCCAGCACACCGAGTGTCTCCGCTGGATCGAGACTTACAATCTTTCATTCGTTCGCTTGAGGCGGTTCCGATTCGTAGGGCACGAGCGAGTCGTCAGCAAAGCGCGATCGGACAAGGCCGTCGGCGGTACAAGACAATACGGAGTTATTGTCGCCCTTGGATAAGGACCTCAGACCCGAAGCGTTCTTAACCCACCCCGCCCTCGCCCTCCATATGGCCCGCTTCCCGGAGGCCGAGCGCCGCCGGCTGCACAAGATGATCTGCATGCAGTGCTACGCCCGGAACGCGATGCGTGCTACCCGGTGTCGCAAGTGCGGGAGCCGCGAGCTGCGGCCGAAGGCGAAAGAGGCGCGCAAGGAGTAAGCCGGCGCACTTTCGCCTACCCCCTCAGGTCATGCCTTAATACCTTGGCGTGCCATCCGGACTTCCCTCGCGGGGAAGGGGACG
>DASPXQ010000247.1:0-2843 GCA_035637195.1 Thermoplasmata archaeon
GTTCGCCCCGGCTCCATGGACAGACCCTAGCACCGTGAGTTGCAGAATGAAACGCTCCCGGTATAAGGTGCGTGGCGAAATGCAACCGACCCCTCCTCCGGACCGCGGGGGCAGGAAGGAGGGCTGCGATGGCGGCACGACGTCAGCGCGGGGAGGACGCGAAACCGATGAAAGGGGACACGATGGAAACGACTCCAACAGTCGTCTTGGTTCACGGCGCGTTCGCGGACGCGTCAGGATTCGCCGGGATCATCCGCATCCTCCGCGGTGAGGGGGTCGAGGTCCGCGCGCCGGCGAGCCCGCTTCGGGGGCTGGCCGCGGACGCGGACGCGATCGCCCGCTACACGACATCCATCGACGGCCCGATCGTCCTGGTCGGCCATTCCTACGGAGGGGCGGTCATCTCGCAGGCGGCTCCGAGCGTGAAGGACGTGAGAGGTCTCGTCTTTCTCTCGGCCTTCGCACCCGACGAGGGCGAGAGTTGTGCCAGCGTTCAGGAGCCCTTTCCGCCCGCCCTGCTGGCCTCGACCTTGATGCCGAGCCCGTACGACGCGCCCGGGGCAGCCGGTGGGCCCGACTTCTTCATCAAGATCGCGGACTTCCACGAGACGTTCTGCGCCGACCTCCCCGATGACGTCGCCGCCTCGATGGCCGTCAGTCAGCGCCCGTTGAGCGCGGCCGCCTTCACGGAGAACGCCACCGCGGCCGGCTGGAAGTCGATCCCGTCGTGGTTCCTGGTCTCCGAGAAGGACAACGCCATCCCGCCCGACGCCGAGCGCTTCATGGCCGAGCGGATGAACGCGACGACGGAGTCCGTCGACGGCTCGCACGCCGCGTTCATCGCTCACCCCGACGTCGCGGCCGCTTTGGTCCTGAAGGCCGTTGCCGCGGCCTGAACCCGCCGGGAGGCGAGAAAGGACCAGTTCCCATGCCGATGATCGATGTGTACGCCACCGCCGGAACGTTCGGCGATACCCACGCGTTGGCGAGGGACCTTGCCGGCGCCCTGATGACGATCGAGCGGGTGCCCGACATCGCGATGTTCCGAAAGAACACGGCCGCCTTCGTCCACGACCTCCCCGCGTCGAGCCTCGCGAACGTGGACGGGGACAGCACGTACGTCCGCGTCCAGGTCCTCACGAACGCGGGCGCGCTCGACCGTGAGAAGCAGCTGGAGGTGGTGGAACGGCTCACGGCGATCGTGGCTGAGGCGGCGGGCGATCCCTCGCTGGCCGACCGTACCTGGGTGCTCCTCACGGAAGCACCGGACGGTGGGTGGGGTCTCGCCGGTCACGCCAACACGAACGCCGAACTCGTCGCCGCCGCGCGCGCCCAGATCGCAGAGATCCAAGGCGAATCGTCAGGCACGTGACGCGTCGGGGGCGGAGCAGTCCGTCCGTACGACGCTACGTGGATCCCCCGTCGTATTCCGACGCGAACAGGTAACTGACGGCGAGACTTCGATAGGGTCGCCACCGATCCGCCAGGAGGCCCATCTCGTCCTCGGTCGGAAGGTGATCGAATCCGTAGACCCGCGCGATTGTGCGCCGCAGGGCGAGGTCGCCGGTGAGGAACACATCGGGCCGGTCGAGCGCCACGAGCAGGAAACCGTGGGCCGTCCACGTGCCGATCCCCGGAACTTCGGTTAGGGCCGCCTCGACCTCGTCGTCGGACATGTGCAACAGGGCCTCGTCGCTGAGGCGGCCGTCGACGAACCGTTCGGCGAGCGCCCGCAGCGTCTCCTGCTTGCGGGCGGACATGCCGCTGGCGCGGAGGACCCCCGGGTCGGCGGCGAGCAGTTCGGCCGGCGTCGGCAGCCGTCCCCCGAAGTGCTGTTCGATGCGGGACACGATCGTCCTCGTCGCACGAACGGAGAGCTGTTGGCCGGCGACCTGGAAGATCAACGTCCCGAACGCGTCGAGCGGGGGAAGCTCGTCCAGCCAGGCGCGCGGCCGGAAGTCCGGGTGCGCATCGATAATCCGGCGGAGCACCGGGTCGGCCTTGCGGAGAAAGGCCCGCGCCTTTCGGTCGGCGACCGGTGCCCTCGTGTCGCTCATTCCTTGAGCAGTCGTTCTGTGAGGACGATCTGCACGACTCCCTCCACCGTCTCCTGCCGAGCCCAGTCCCGCTGGAGCTCAACCGCGAGCGCAACCCAGCTGATTGGCTTTGCTCCCGCCTGAATGACGCGTTCCAAGCCCGCTTGATGGGCCTCGACGGAAGTGCCGCCGATCGCGTCGACGACTGGGTAGACCTCGTAGCCCTCGCGCAAGGCGTCGAGAGCGGGAAACGCCATGCAGATCTCCGTCCAGAGCGCGCAGATGATGAGTTGCGGCGCCCGGTCTCGCGAACCGTACGGAGGAAATACGGGTCCTCCCATGCATTCGTCGTCGTGCGGTCGATGGGCGGGTCGTCCTCGAGCACTTCGGCCAGAGGCGGCAGCGTCGGCTGGCCTCGGCCAGTCTTGACGTTGATGGTCGAGTGCACGATCGGAACGGCGAACAGCTTCGCGACCTTCGCCGTCGAGACGACGTTCTTGACCAACAGGTCGGGATTCATGGACCGCACGCCCGCCAGCTGGCTCGGCTGGTAGTCGATGAGGAGCAGCGCCGAGTTCTGCGGTGTGATCAGGTGGTCGGCGATCGGATCGCGAGCGGTGGTGCCGGGCCGGGTGGTGGCCTCGATCGCGCTCATGGGTGCACCTCCGAGCCGTAGCCGAGGTCGAGGCGGATCGACTCCATGAGCCAGAAGGAGACATCTGCCGTGTAGACGTCGGCCGCAGCCAGGACGCCCGCATACTTCTCAATGACGGGTTGAGCCGCAAGGCGACTCACGCCATCGAGGTA
>DASPXQ010000248.1:0-6286 GCA_035637195.1 Thermoplasmata archaeon
GGCCGCACGGTTCGTGTTCGCGGAGTCAGGAGCCGATGAGCGGCTGTTCCGTGCCTGGGCCGACGGTCCAGGACGTTCCTACGGCCTAGAGCCGGACGACTTCGGCCAGGAGTTCACAACGGAGGACGGGAAGCGGTTCAAGATCGTCGGTCTGAACCCCCGCGCCCGGACTGGGATTATCCGGGCAACCTCTCTGGACGACGGGGGCGACTGGCGCTTCAGCGGGGATGCGGTGATGGAAGCCCTGGGCCGGACGCGCCCCGAGCCTGTTCCGGTTCCCGAAGGGCGGCCGTTCTGATCGCGGCGGAAACCTGGTCCGTGGTGAACCAGATACTCGCGCAGGTGATCGGGGAAGCGGCGTCGGGTAGTGGCTGACCGTCTTCGGTACGCGACGTGCGCTGAACCGGGCTGCCCTGAGGTCGTGAAGACCACCTACTGCGACGACTGCCGACGGACAAAGGATCGAACGTTCAAGGCGGCTGCGCCCGAACGTCGGAAGGTCTACGGGTCGAAGCGGTGGCGGGCGGTCCGTCATCGAATCCTTCGGCGCGATCCGTTCTGCGTATGCGACAGGGACTGCTGCCCGAACGGGTGCCAGGAGCTATCGACCGTCGTGGACCACGTCATCGACATAGTGGCGGGTGGCGCGCCGTTCGAGCTGGCCAACCTTCGCGGGATGGCGAAGCGATGCCACGACCGGAAGACGGCGAGGGATGTCTGGCATGCGGGGTAGGGGCTTGTGCCAACCGAGCACCCGAAACTCTCAAGACCGTTGGGACGTGCGCTCGACATCCGTACGGGTTCCCCTTACGACAGTGGTTCGATCCAACCCATCGTACACTGGATTGACGATGTGTATGGGACCCGATAGCCCCCGATCCGAGGACGACCGCCGCGCCATCTCCGAAGGGCTGCGGCGTTACTGGAAGAGCGAGGATGGGCAAGCTGCCCGGTTCGCTCGTAAGCACGCTGCTCGCCAGTCCCGACTGGCGAGGGCGAAGGCACTCCTCACCGCCTCCGAAGCGGCCTCGAAGCAGTAACCAAAGGACTCTGATGCTCGCCAATCGCCGAAGGTTTCGCGACGCCGTCCGCCGTAGCCTCACGCCGTCCGAGGCGTGGGTCTACGTCGACACCATCCTCGTCCTGAAACTCCCATACCCGCGATGGATGGTTCTCGCCTTCCTAGACCACGCCGCACCCTCCAACCCGATCGCCGCCGCCTACGCAAAGGCGATTCGTGGGGGTAGTCGGCGGGTCCAGGTCCGGCGGAAGACCGTCAAGACGAAGGTGCTCGCAGGAGATGCGCTCACCCTGGCCGAAACTGCACGTGAAGTAGCCACCGATCCCGGAGTTGCCGAGGCGCTGCGGGAGTTCCAACCGGAGTAATCGACATGCAAACCAAGCTCCTCACCACCTACGCCAAACTCACCAAGACCCCGACCGACGGCTCTGGAACCTTCGAGGCGATCGTTGCGGGCTGGGACATTGACTCGGACAACGACCGTTTCGCCCGCGACGCCTTCGACGGACTCGATGGCTCCGAACCGATCCCGCTGCGCTACCAGCACGTCCCCGATGCCGCCGATCCCGCGTCGAATATCGGAGTCGCATTCGTGACCTCGACCGATGCCGGGTTGAAGGCGGCCGGGCAGCTCGACCTCAACAACCCGATGGGGATGGCGGTCTACGAGCGGATGCTCCTCCCTGCCTCCGACGCCAAGGCCCTCCGCGAGTTCTCCGTCGGGTTCGCCTTCGAACCCGCGAAGACCTTCAAGGGCGACAAGGGCGAGACCGTGATTCCGAAGGCGAAGCTGATCGAGATCAGCATCGTCTACAAGGGTTCGCAGCGCACCGAGCTCCTGTCGATCAAGAACACAGGGCCCCGGGGTACGTACGAGCCGACCGCTGCGGCCATCACGAACGGCGCGAACCATCTCGCACAAAGCGCGGTCGAAGCCCTGCGTGGAGGTCTATTCGCGGAACAGCAGGTTCTGCAGCAGGCATCGCGGAACCTCCGCCTGGTGCTCGCGGGAACCGGTGACGTCCAGACCATCCTCACTGCCGTCCGGCCGATCGTCGCCGCTCTGCGTTCCGCCGGGCGGACCATCGGCGCGGACAACCTGGCGCGGACGCTCGACGAACTCGACGCCGCGTACGACGGCAAGGCCGCTGGGAAGACGATGACGGGTACACAGGCTCGTGCCCTGATCGCGTCGGCTACTACGGTCGAAGGCAACGCCCTGGTGCAGTTCGCGGAGATGAAGAAAGAGGTCATCAGGTCGTACCCCGGGATGGCCAAATCCGTCTTCGGCGAGCTGACCACGTCGGAGAAGAAAGCCTTGGCCGCTCAGAAGGCGAGGGCCAAGGCGGCTTTCGATGGGCCGCCCGCAGAGTGGGTGGAGCCGGAGATCGACGCCCGATTCCGCGTCATCAATCCGCCCGCCCGCGATCCCGACCGATCCGCCTGATGTAATCCCCCTCGCCATCGCGGAGTTCCCGGACGACGCTCCGATCCGCGCTCAGCTCGACGAGGGCGGAGGACGGACCAATACCCCCGAGGCGGAGCTGAAGGTCGTCGTCGCCGCTCTTCGTGAAATGGAACGGCCGGACGGTACGCGATGAAGAACAGGCGGGATAGGGAATACGATCGGCTGCTCGAAGCTGCTCGCGGGAAGGGTACCCTCGTTGACCCTGACGAACCCGCCGATATCGGCGCGGTCCTGATGGACGTCAACAAGCTACTGGATGTCGATGTCCAGAAGGAGCGACTCCAGAAGGCTCTGCGTGACGCAAAGGCGGAGGCGGCCCAGCTGCTCAAGGAGCGAGAGATCGAACGTCCCCAGGCCGAGGCACTCCGCAGGAAGGTCATCGACCTCACCAACAAGAACAAGGTGCTTCAGCTCGCCGTCGATGACGCGCTCAAGCCCGACTATTCCGCCGCGGAAGTCAACACGGCGAAGATGAAGGTTCGGCACGCCGAAGGCCGGCAGCGTACCGCGGAGCTCATAGCTGCCGAGCTAGATGGGCATGCCAGAGCCTCCGAGGAGCGCACCCGGAAGGCGGAGGCCCTCGTCGAACATGCGCAACAGCACGCTCGTGATGCCGAAGCTGCCATCAAGGACGCCATCGACCGGGCTGAGAAAGCCCACGACGAAGGTCTCAAGGAGGGCAAGACCATCACCGCGTACGCGATGGCCGCGGCTAAGCAGATGCTGGCAGCGAAGAGAGCAGGCACGATCAAGGCGATGACCGACGATCCAACGGACGACATCATCTACCAGGTCCGCAAGGCCCTACAGATCGAGGACCGGGTCCGCGAAGAACTGGGCATGCCGCCGAAGCCTGGCGCGAAGGATGCCCTGAAGTACCTCTAAATAGGAGGAAGCGAATGGGGACAGGCATCATCACACTTGGGCCCTACCGATATTCGGGGCAACCCGGACCCAGTGAAGCCCAAGAGGTGGAGCGGGAGAAACTCGTCCGCGAAATCCTCGAACTACGGGACAAGGCGTTGGCCGTCGTCCCGGACTGGTACTCCTTCGACACGCTGACGCCGGAGCAGGATGAGATCATCAAGACGTGTGTCCGCCGGATGGTGGACCGCAAGGCGCGGGTCGCCGACATCGACGCGGGCCGGGGATGAACGAACTCCGCATGCCACAGTCGAACGAAACCGGAGCGGCGTCTTGTAGCGTCGGGTCCGGTGTTCGGAGGGCGTCGTCGAAGGCGGAAAGTGCTTCCGCCGTCGGCGTTCAGCGGACAGGGTCCCTGACCGGCGGTCGGTACCTCCGTATGACCGGTGCGAAGGGGCTCCGTACAGTAGCCCCGGACTTCACCCCGTCACGCTGTCCGGGGTGAAGTCTGCCCTGAAGCACAGGCTAAGCGAGTCCCTCCCGCGTTTCCGGTTGCTGGCACGCCCTAGGTCCCCCGGAGTAGAGGCCCGCCCGTAGGGACTCGCGGTCACCACTGACGCTTCCCGGAGGAACAGTACCTAAGGGACCCGGGCCATAGATCGACCAGGTAGGCGGTCCGGCCGAAAAGACGTACTGTGTGCCTACCCGCTAGGAGGAAGACATGGCTAAGAAGCTACTCGCAGCGGCGGTCGTGGCGGTCGTGCTGCTGGGCGCGGCACCGGCGAGCGCCAACCGCGTGACCTATACGACGCGCCACTGCGAGAAGTTCATTACGGATGAGAACAAGAAGCTCCACCATGACATGTGGATTCAGGTTCACTACCTAGCTAAGGACTACGCCATCCAGCCGGAACGCGGCGACGCGCGTCGGTTTCTTCGCGGACGGACGGCGGACCAACGACGTGCGCTCTTCCATGATTGCTGGGAGCGTTACATCGGCTAGTCGGCAGGACAGGCTCGTAGGGAAGGCCGGGCCGCGTGATCCTGACCTGCCCGATCGACGCTTCTCCTGATGACTGACGCTTCCTGACGGAAGCGATGTCGCAGCCCTTGCCGGACGAGGCGTATGATCGCTGTGTGTCACAGTTCACGCCGCCACCTCTACCTCACAACGAGCTAGGCCGTGAGGTCGCTCGCGAGAAGACCGAGGAGATGACCCGCAAAGTGGAACGGGGCGGGCACAGCAATAGTCGCCGCTCACTGTTTAGCAGGCTCTTCGCTCGCAAACGCCGTCGCTGACTTCATCCACCCGAGGAGAGGGTGTCGCTTCCCGCCGAAAGCGACACTCCGCGGATGCGCGCGAATGCGCCTTCGCCGTAAACGACTGTCATTCTGGCTTGCCGTCCATCGGCTACGGCTCGGGTTCGGCGAGGTGCCACGTGAGGCCGTAGTCGCGCGAGACGTACTCGGACGAGTTCCCGGACATCAGGTACATGCCGCCTCAATCCCGGGGAGCCGGACGGGGGCCGGATGGAAGATGGCGAACCCCCCGAATCGCAGGGCCACGGGGTCGTCCTGGCGGTCGACCGGCACCTGGAATTGCGACCATCGAGTGGGACCTCCCCCGACGTAGTCGCGGAACGAGGCGAGCAACCCCCCAGGGCCCAAGTCCGGCGTGAAGCTCGCAGTCGGCTGGAACGGCGAACTCGGACCCAACCCGTCCATCCAATCGTAGGAGACGGTGATGGTGGCGCTGCGCCCATTGAGTTTCACCTCGCTCACCGTCGCCTGACCGAGCGGGGTGCCGGCGGATCTGCCTTCAAGGGCCCGGAGCCCATCGGCTCGGATCATGGTCTCGCCGTTCGAGACGAGCGTCAGATCGTCGAAGATTAGTCCGGGCGGCGGTTCCCCCTCGAACGTGATTTCGGCGGTCGGAGGTGGGCTTGGAGCCCTGGCTCCCGAGTCTTGGACCCCTACCCCGTCGTCGGTGGATGACGGCGAAGCGAACGGTGGGACCTCGGTCCCCTCCCCATGGGTATCGGAGGACCGCCGGTACCTGTAGCCATCCAGCGTGAGGCGTGGGATCAGTGCGGCGATCCCGGGAGGCGTGAGCGGGGTGGCTTCGAATCGGACCAGCATGTGAATGGAACCGCCCGACTCGCCTGCCCTGCAGGCCACGATGGTTGCCCGCAGCTCGGGCGGCTCGCCACCACGGGTCCCGCCCTGGGCGCATGCGGCAAGCAGGACGGCTGCCATTGCCACGGCGAGCTTGGGTCGCCCTCGTGCGGTCCGAGTTCCTCTCACCAGAGTCGGATCCATTGAGGCAAGTATGGGCCGCATGGAGGCAGGTCGAACTGCGTTCGGGTGATACGAACGTAGCCTTCGCGATGTCGCTTCGTGACGAAAGCGTGACTCACGGCAGTTGCGGTTCCCGCCGGAAACGACATCATCGGAGCGGCCAAGCCAGAAGGTCGTCACCCCTTGTCCGGTCGAGGAGGGAGTCCTGCAGTGGGCCTTCGCGCCCGCGCCACAAGCCAGACGCCGGTGACGATGAGCCCAGCTCCACCAACAAGGAGGATCGCGCTCTGCCTCCAGCATGCGTTCATGCTCACCTGCTCCGCTTCCGAGGCCGAGCCGGGATCACCCGGAAACATGATGAACACAGCCGGTCCGCAAGAGGTAGTGAATCCATGGGCGCCCTTGTGGAGCCCGGGATAGAGGACCAGAACCACACCAAGAACCACGAGGGTGAGTCCAAGCCACCTAGAAGGTCGTGGCGTTGCCATCGTGAGGATTATCGGCTTCCGGTTGGCGCTTGATAATCGTCGAGTGTCGCCTTCCGCCGAAACCGACCTCAAGCCTCCACGAGCCCTGGCATGGGGGGCGTAGAACGGTGGGTGGCTAAGCGCAGAAGCAGATGCCGCGCTCGTGTG
>DASPXQ010000249.1:0-4034 GCA_035637195.1 Thermoplasmata archaeon
GGTCAACGCCTTGGAGGCGGTCAGCGGGTCCGTGTACCGCGACATCGACGGAAACGGCGCGCTCGATCCGGGCGAGGCGATCGCCGGCGCGCGCATCGCCCTGACGGACGACACCGGGGCGCACATCTCGCTGACGACGAACGCGACAGGCGGGTTCTTCGTCCCCCTCTTCGGGAACCACACCTACGCGGGCTCCGCGTCCGCCGCAGGGTTCGAGACCCGCGCGATCCCCGCGTCGTCACCGGCGAGCCTCCGAGCGGTCTCGCCGATCGCCCTCGTCCCGACTCCGGTCGCCGTCCAAGGGAGCGTGGTCCTGAACGGCGCCCCGCTCCTGAACCGACCCGTCACGGTCCGCGCGGTCGCGATCGGCGAAGGCGCGGTCACGCAGACGACCCTCACGGACTCGAACGGCGGCTACGGCTTCCGCCTCGTCCCGGGCACGTACGACCTCATCGTCGACGAGAACGTCTCGACGACCCGGGACTGGCGATACCAGAACGCGGGATCGGACGGTATCAACGTATTCGTGGCGCAGGCGTCTCTCGGCTACGACATCGCGATCGTCACCCGCACCCGGGTGACTGGGACCGTCACCTTGTCCGGGGTCCCGCAATCCGCGTCGTTGTCCTTCGACGGCCCGGAGCACCGCACCGCGGAGGCGACGACGGCCGGGTTCGAGGTCTACCTCGTGCCCGGATCCTACGCGGTCTCCGGGATCAAGCAGATCGTCCCGGACCAGTACGCGTTCATCTCGACCGCGACGGTGCCTGCGACGAACCTGGCGTACGCGCTCGTCAAGGCGACGCGCGTAACCGGACACGCACTGTTCAACGGCGCGGGCGTCGTCGGGCCCATGCCCGTCTCGTTCGCGCGCGCGGAAGGCGGCCGGGTGAACGTCTCGACGGATTCGTCCGGCGCATACGCCGCGTACCTCGTCCCGGGCAACTACACCGTCACGTTGACGGGGACCAACTCGGCGACGGAGTCGGGCGCGCCGCGCTTCTACACGTACGCCTTCACGGGCGGTCTCACCGTGGCGCCGGGGGCGGCCGACATCGCGTTCGACCTGTCCGTCTCGCGGGACCTCGACAACACGACGGTCTCCGGAATCGTGAGCTTCGGCGGATTCGGCGTCGACGCGGCCGTGACGTTCACCGCTCGGGGAGGCGGCGCGATCGCCGCGGCAACGTCGTCCGCGTCGAACGGCTCGTACTCGGTGGGCCTCGCGCCGGGCACCTATGACGTGTACGCAGCGCGTTCCCTCGGGAGCGCCGTCTCGTTGCTCCAGATCACCGTGCCGCACGCGGCCCAGAACACCCGGAACATTCCCCTGGCGAGCGGCTTCATCCTCTCCGGCGTCACGACGAACGCGCAGGGTGTGCGGACGTCCGCCTCGATCACGATCCAATCCACCGCCGTCCTCGACCTGACGTCGGACGGGAGCGGGTCGTACTCGACTGTCCTGCCGGCGGGCGTCTACGCCGTCACGGCGACGAAGACGGGCACGGAGAACGGGATCTCGGTGTCGTACCAGACGACGACGTCCGTCGCGCTGCAGTCGGACACGGTCGCGAACCTCGCCCTCGAGAAGATCGTCTCGCGCTCCGTGGTCCTGTCGTGGGACGGGTCCCAGCGGCAGACGATCACCGCCGGCTCGTCCGTCGCCTACACGATCGTCGTGCGGAACACGGGCAACGTCGCGGACACCTGGTCGCTCTCCGGCAGTCCGGCCGACTGGGAGTTCTCCTTCGCGTCGTCGACGGTCTCCCTGAACTTCGGGACCTCCGGCACGAGCGCGGGCGTCGTCGTGACGCTCACGAGTCCCGCGGACGCCCTCGTGGACCACGGCACGATCACTCTCGTCGCAACATCGACCACGGACGGCACGACCCAGGGCAGCGTCGACGTCCAGGTCGACATCGTCCGCACCCGGGGGCTCTCCCTGTCCCTCGATCCGACCTCGGGCGTGTTCGACGGCCGCTTCTTGAACAATACGCTCACGATCACGAACTCCGGAAACGCCGCGGAGACGGTCAACGTGGAGATCACGAACCCCGATGACCTCGCGGCGAGCGGCTGGATCGCCCGGCTCGGCACCATGGGCGGGGCGGCGACCGACATCCGCCTGTCGGGCGTCACGGTCCCGGCGAACTCGACGACGAACGTGCGCCTCCAGTCGCAATCGTCCGGCGGCGCGAGCGGCGCGACCGTGATCGTCCGAGCGTCCGCGCAAGACTCGATGGCGGTCTCCTCGACGGGTTTCTTCACGCTCCAAATGCCCGTCCTCGCCACCGGCCCCATCACGGTCGGCGGGCCGAACATCGCCCACGAAGCGCCGCTCAACCTGCAACTCGTCGCGGCCGTCGTCGCCGCCGTGGCGGCGGTGGGAGCGGGGCTCTTCCTGACCCGTCGGAGGCGGTGAGGTGGCGCCGCGCGCGGTGCTCCTCGGCGCAGCGGTCCTCCTGGTGGCGCTTGCGATGGCGGCCCCGCCCGCCGCCGCGCAAGTGCCGCTCGTCCTCGCCCTCACAGGCCCTGCGTCCCTCGCGCCCGGCCAGACGGCCGCGTACAACCTCACGCTCTCCGGCGGGCCGACGGGCGCGGTGACATACACGGTGCGGTGGCATATCGAGGGCTCAGACGCGGCCGGTGCGCTCCCGGCCGCTTCGAACCCGACGACCGAGACGCACAACGCGACCACATTCCGGCTGAACATCACCGCACCGCCGCGGGACACCGACGTCACCCTGGTCGTGAGTGTGAGCGCCCAAGTCGGGACGACGTTCGAGAACGCGAGCGTCGAGAAATCGCTCGTCGTCATCACGCCCATCCTCCTGTCCGCGACGTTCCGCAACGACGGGACGACGGCGGCCGTCAACGTCACGGTGCGGTTCTACGTGGACGACGGCCTCGTGGGCTCCCAGAAGATCGCGAAGATCGAATCGCACGCGCAGGCGACCGCGTCCTTCAACTACCTCCCGATCGGCATGCAGCCCGGCACCCACCGCGTGCGGATCGAGGCCGACCTCGACGGGAACGGCATCATCGACTCGTCCCGCGGCGAGGCCGTCGCCTCGGACCTGTTCTATCGCACGACGCCGGGCGTGGGCACCGCGTGGACGATCGCCATCGGGATCGCGGTCTTCCTGCCCGTCCTCATCGCGACGGTCGCGGTGCGCCGGCGGCAGCGCGCCTAGTCACGCGGACTCGATAAGCCAGACGTCGGAGTGGTTGCGGAGCAGCATCCCGAGCTTCGTGCGCGAGATGCCCGCCCGCTTCAGGAGCGGTTCGAGCTTCGCGTCGTCCGGAAGCTGCGCCTCGCCGTCGACCCATGTGGTCGCGACCGGCTCGTACCGGACGACGCGATCGCCGACGCGGACGCGAGCCGCGGCCGCCTCCCGGAAGGTGTGAAGCACGACGTGGACCGACGTGACGGCCGTCGGCCGGACCTTGTGATTGTAGTACTGGGCGACCTCCCGGTGGACCGGAGCGAATGTACCGACCCGCTTCGCGTACTCGCGCCAGCCACGTTCGAAAGGCGATCGTAGGGTCGACATGCAATGCTCCGTGACCGGCTGGACCTCCTCGAAGGTCGAGAGGATTGACTGGCCTGTCGTCAGCGCGGACAGGAACTCGGGCCACGTGCCGTACTCTTCCTTCGGCATCGAGTTCGCGAGGTTCCTCGCGAGCGCGACAAGGTAGTTGTTCAGGCCGCTCACGCCGACCTTCGCGGCGATGTCTTCCAGGAAGAGGTGCGTCGCGATCTCGACGAACGGGTTGCTCTCCGGGATCCGGGAATCCGCCATGCTACCGGTCTCCCTTGATCCGCGCACCGCGCATCACGAGGGCGTAGACGCACTCGTAGTTCCGGAGCAAGGCCCGGACGTGGTCTTCGTTGATGTTGACCTGTGCGACGTTCTTCGGGGAAATCTTCGCCTCCCCGCTCCAACCGCGCGTGGCGAGGAGGTAGCATGCGAGGGAGTTCCCCGAGACGGTCACGTTCTTCGCGATCTCCTCCCGGAACCGCTCGTGGAAGA
>DASPXQ010000250.1:0-2559 GCA_035637195.1 Thermoplasmata archaeon
GACGGTTCGAGCGACGTGGGAACCTGCCGGAGGCCTCGGAACCCTCGCGTCGTCGGCGGCCGTCATCGGTTTAGCGGTTTTGGTTGTCGCCCTCGCGGCCGTCGTCGGCGGACTCGCGTGGCGTCGTCGTCGGCGACGGGACTGAAGTCGTCGGGACGGCGGCTCCCCGCCGCGCTTCCTTCGTCTTCATGTACCGGCCGTACGTCGACAGGAGCAGGACTCCGCCGACGAAGAAAGCCCCCGCGGAACACACGAGCCTCCACGATTCGAGATCGGCGCTGAGCCGCGCGGTGACGTAGAAGTTGATCGATGTGGCGATGATGAAGCCTCCGATCGCCATCGGGGCCCACACGCCGAGGACTGTGCGGACCCGCTCGATGTTCATCGGCTCATCAAGCGGATGATCGCTTCGGCGGGCTCGCCGCCGCATTCCTCGAGGGCTTTTCGCGCGTCCTCCTCGGACACGCCCGCCTTCTCTGCGACGAGCTGCACGTCCTCTTCGGGTATCGACGGGGCTGCGCCCTCGGTCGGCTTCTTGGCACCGGCGCGGTCCCGCACGATCGGCTCGCCGACGACGGTCCAGATCTTCTGACCCTGCGCGGTCATCGCGGTCACGTTCGCGTCCCGGATCACATATTCCTTCGACGCGGTGCGGATGATGACTTCCTCCACGCCATCGAGTTCTTCCTGCTCGATGCCCATTCGCTTCATCGCCTGGCGCATCTGTCGCGGGTTCACGCGTCCGCCCGGGATCATCGAATCACAGCTGAATGGATGGTCACGAGTCGGATAAAGGTTCTGGGAATTCGCCCTCTCCATCACATGTTTAAATAGCTCAGGGTCCATCGAATTCGCAGTGCGCGTCGCCGTCGTCTTCAAGGATCGGTGTCAGCCCAAGCGCTGCCATCTCGAGTGCATCGCGTTCTGCCCGCCGCAACGGACTGGAACCGAGGTCATATGGATCGATCCAGAGACCACGAAGGCCGCGATCAGCGAGGAGACCTGCATCTCCTGCGGCATCTGCCTACCGGCGGGGATTCCCATCTCGACCGATTCCGGAGTCGTTCCTATTGAGAGGATGACCGCGGGCATCCGGGTTCTCACCCACGAGGGGCGATACCGTAAGGTAACTGGCGTGCAGACGCGGATGTATGACGGGCCGCTGTATCGGATCAGAGTCACGGGTCAACCCGATCCACTTGAGGTTACGGAGGAGCATCCAATCCTTGCCGTCCTTAGACGACCTATCAAGGGCGATCGCCGACTTGAAAAGGCTGCTGGAATCCTTCGTTGGGTTCGGCCGATTGAGCTGAAAGTCGGGGATTACCTCGTGAAACCCAGAAATCGAGAGGCGATGTCGCAGGACTCATGGGATGTGCCCATTCCCATGGTGCTCGGGGGAGGAAGATACCCACAGTGGTCGGAGCAGCTGATTTCGCTACGACTGACTCCGGAGCTTGGAAGGCTCGTTGGATACTACCTCTCCGAAGGGTCCGCCGATGACCGCCGCCTCGTGTTCTCGTTCCACGAGAAAGAGCAGAACTATCGAAACGATGTGCGCCACATCGTTCATCGAGTTTTCGGTCTACAGGGGTACGAAGCAAAAAACACTGGTCTTGGCCGGAGCGTGCGATATGACTCGGCGGTTCTGGCCCGGGTATTCGGCTCGCTTGGAAGGAAGTGCGATCTAAAACATATCCCTCCGGCGTTCATGACCGCTTCGACCGCCATCAAAGGAGAACTGATTCGCGGGTTCTGGCGGGGTGACGGCCACCGGCAGTTCCATCGCAACTACTTCGGTATTGTCACGACGTCGCCTCATCTGGCGTACCAGGTACAGGAGATTCTCGCCGGGATCGGGATCGCTTCGAGCATAACGACGAGTTCGCCTTCGGGGAAGCGGCGCGCCTACCATGTTCTCGTCACCGCGGAATTTTCGCAGCAGATGGCAGCATTGTTGCAGGTGGAATTCTCTGACACTCGGAATCGAACAGCCAGTCACTATCGGCTGGACGACGATTTTGTTTACGCTCCAATCCGCAGCATTGAGACTCGCCGGGTCGAACGTCTACCAGTTTTCAATCTTGAAGTCGAGGAGGACGAGACGTACACCGCCGCCGGACAGGTCGTTCACAACTGTGTCAAGAAATGTCCGTTCGACGCCATTCGGATTATCGGACTGCCCGAGGCCCTGAAGGAAGACCTCGTCCATCAATACGGGAAGAACGCGTTTCGTCTCTTCCGCCTACCGGTCCCGAAGAAAGGCGAGGTCATCGGGCTCCTCGGACCGAACGGAATCGGGAAGACGACCTGTGTCGGCCTACTCAGCGGGGAGGTCGCCCCGAACCTGGGTCACTATCGACGCAAGAAAGCGTACTGGGAGGAAGTCCTGGACTACTTCGCCGGGACGGAGCTCCACGACTACCTCGAGAAAATCGCGAACAAACGGCTCACGACGGCGATCAAGCCGCAGTACGTGGACAAGTTGAGCAAGGTCTACTCGGGCCACGTGCGAGACCTGCTGACCAAGATCGACCGTCGCGGTCGCTTGCCCGCGCT
>DASPXQ010000251.1:0-5021 GCA_035637195.1 Thermoplasmata archaeon
ACAGGGATAAATCCTCCCGCACGTGAGTCGCCCGGGATCGCACGCGCATACGCCGGGACCAAGGCTAAAAAGGCGCGAGCGTTAGGCGGGCCGTGAGTCCTCGGCTCCTGCGAGGCGCTGCGTTCGCGATGCTCTGCGTGATCTGGGGATCGACCTGGCTCGCGATCCGGATCGGCCTGCAGGGAGCTCCGCCCTTCCTCGCGGCCTCTCTTCGATTCTTCCTCTCGGCGATCACCCTCGCGGGGGTCGGGGCGATCCTCCGCTCGAAATGGCCCGGGGACCGGACGGAGTGGAGCCTCGTGGCGTTCGTCGGGATCGTGTTCTTCGCCGCCGACTACGGGCTGATCTACTGGGGCGAGAACAATGGTGTCGAGAGCGGCCTGTCCGCGGTCCTGTTCGCGACCTTCCCGTTCCAGACCGCGCTGGTCGCGAACGCGTTCCTGCGGGAAGAACGCCTCACCCTTCAAAAGCTCGGAGGAGTCGGGCTCGGGTTCGGCGGCATCCTGCTCGTCTTCCGCGCGCAGATCGGGACGGCCGGGGTCGCGAAGGCGTTCCCCATGCTCGCCATCGTCCTCGGCGCGACCTGCGCCGCCTTCTCGATCGTCGCCATCAAGCGCTGGGGCCACGACGTGGACCCGGTGACCTTCAATGCGGCCGCGATGGGCGTGGGGGCCATGGTCTTGGCCGCCGTGTCCCTCGTAGCAGCCGAGCGATGGAGCGTGCCGTCCTGGCCTGAAGGGATCGGTGCGATCGTCTACCTGGCGCTCGCCGGGTCCGTCGTCACGTTCGTCGCCTGGCAATGGCTCCTCAAACAGACCGAAGCCACCTTCCTGTCGTTCGTCGCCCTCATCATCCCGATCGTCGCGCTGCTGCTCGGGGCCACGCTGGCGCGGGAATCGTTCGAGCCGATCGACCTAGCGGGCGCAGCGATCGTGCTCCTCGGAATCTACGTCTCGAGCTCCCGCCGGGTTGCCGCGATCGGGCGGGCGGCGATCGGTCGCAGGCCGGCCGCCTCGAATCCGGGAGATCCACCCGGAGATCCGCCGAGCCGCGGCGGCTAGCGATGCCTACGGCTCTCCCTTCGGGCGGGAGATGCCCGACTTGATCGCGAGAGCCCAGAACTCCTCATCCGTCACCCCGCGATGCCTTTCCACGCGCTCACGGAACGACGCGACGAACGCCCGCTGCTCTTCCTTCGACCGGGCTTCCGAGAACTCCTTGATCCGCCGCACGAGCTCCGCCACCTGCTCCGGCGTCGCATCGACGCTGCGCGACCGCAGCTTCTCCGCGACGGCGACGGACCCGGTGTGCTTCCCGAAGACGAACGTCCGATGTCGCCCGATCCGCTCCGGCTGGATCGGCTCATAGGTGGCGGTGTGCTTGATCACGCCGTGCGCGTGGATCCCGGACTCGTGGGCGAAGGCGTTGGGTCCCACGAGGGGCTTCGCCACGCCGACCGGGACGCCGCTCAGGTCCTCGACGAGTCGCGAGAGCTCGTAGATTCGCGAGACGTCGATCCGGGTGTCGTAGCCGTAGAGCGCCTCGAGCGCGAGCACGAGTTCCTCGAAGCTCGCGTTCCCCGCGCGCTCGCCGAGGCCGTTCACGCACGTGTGAGGCACCTGCACGCCTTCCTCGACGGCCGCGAGGCTGTTCGCGACCGCGAGCCCGAAGTCGTTGTGCCCGTGGAACGACAGCTCCTTCGTGCGGAGCCGCGGCTTGAGCTGGTTGAAGAACCAGCGGATCCCCGGCGGCGTCATCACGCCCACCGTGTCGCAGATGACGGCCCGGTGCGCGCCCGCCTCCGTGCACGCGTTGTACAGCTCGACGACGAAGTCCAGGTCGGCGCGGAACGTGTCTTCCGTCACGAACGAGACCTCGACGCCGTGCGCGATGGCGTACTCCGTCTCTTCGACGGCGACGTCCTTCACCTGCTCCCGAGTCATCGAGAGCTTGTGCTTGATGTGCAGGTCCGAGCCCGATGTGAAGAGGGCGATCTCGTCGACGCCGCAGTCGATGCACGCCTCGACGTCTTTCCGCACCGTCCGCGCGGCGGCCATCACGGTCGCATCGAGGCCCTCGTTCGAGATCGCGCGCACCCCGCGCGCTTCCTCCTTCGAGACGACCGGCATGCCGACGTCCATGATGGGGACGCGGATCTCGTCCATCAGCCGGGCGATTTGCAGCTTCTCCTCCGGCGTATACGCCACGCCCGGCGTCTGCTCGCCGTCGCGGAGCGTCTCCTCCCAGATCTGGATCCCCTTCGGGATGCGCGCGGCGAGGCCCGACTCGACGAGGTAATTGTGGACGAGGCGTTCCTCCGGGATGGCGCTCCCCCGCGTGTGCACCCGTGAAAGGCCCGCCACGACTTGAAGGCACGCGTCGTCGGGTTTATCGATTCGGGGGCGTTCGCCGAGCGGTGCCGCGTCCGATCAAATCGGGGCTCGAGTTCGAGGCCGCGTTCCCCGTGAAAGGGCGGATCCTGCAGGCCGTCATGTGCGAGTGCGAAGAGGAGGGCGAGATCCGCATCCGCGTGGCCCGCGATCCGAAGAAGGGCTGGTCGTACGATCCCAAGGATGCAGCGACGTTCGTGGACATCCACGGGTTCGATCCGCGGGACGCGTACGAAAAGGTGCGGGCGGGAGAGTGGGCCGAGGGCCGGATCGTCTGTTACGGGTACCTGAAACGGGTCCACGCGCGCGCCATCGAGCCGCCCGGAACGGTGCTCGAGAGCGGCTCGAGGCTCATCGGGGCGGTCCACGTAGACGGCACGGTGGAGATCGACTTCGGGCTGTTCCAGACGCTCCTCGCCTTCGAGGACGACGACCAGCGTCGGAAGGTCCTGAAGGACGCGGGCCTCAAGGACGGATCGTTCGTCGCGACGGACGTCGGCGTGGACATCGAGCTCAAGCGGTGGGGTCCCCGCGAGACGATCCTGCGGCGCGGCTGAGCCGGCCTTCGCTCGACCCGCTTCGCGTCACTTCGGGCGCCTCTCCCGGAGACGCTCCATCGCGGCCCGGTAGTCGTCGGACCACAGCAGCTGCACTGCATGCTGCGACTCCAGGAGGAACCGGTTCCGGTACGGTTTCTCGTCCCCTTCCGTCAGGACGCGTTTGACCGCCTTCACGGACGCGCGCGGCTTCTGCGCGAAGACGTCCGCGAGGGTCGATGCCTGCTCGAACGCCTTGTCCGGGGCGGAGAGATGGTCCACGATCCCCATGCGCAACGCGTCGAGCGCCTTGACCTCCTTCCCCGCGAGCAGGATCTCGAGGGCCTTCGAACGACCGACGACCCGCGAGAGCCGCGCGGTGCCGCCATGGCTCGGCATCCAGCCGAGGTCCACCTCCGGATGGGAGAACACCGCGCTCTCGTCCGCGATCCGGACGTCGCATGCGAGAGCGAGCTCGGCGCCGGCTCCCCGCACCACGCCGGCGAGCGCCGCGATCGTGGGCTTCGTGAGGTGCTCGAGCGCCCAGAGGGCGTCTTGGCCGCGGCGGATCGCATCCTGCGTCTCCTTCGGCGCCAGCCTCGACCACTCGTCCATGTCGACCCCGGCGGAGAAGTGCGCGGGTCCCGCGCCCGAGATCACGACCGCGCGAATCGCGTCGTCCTTTTCGAGTGCCTCGACGAGGCCGGGCAGCTCCGAGACCATGGAGAGGCGCAGGAGGTTCCGCGGGGGGTTGTCGATCCACAGCGTCGCGATGCGCTCCTTCGCCTCGATGCGGAACCGGGCCTCCGAGGACATGGGCCCCTCCCATGGGGACCCGCGGCGGATAATCGTTGCGCACCCGCGGCGCATGCGGACACGCTTTTAGCCTGACGCCGCGTTACCACGACCGATGCAGGGGGAGGCCGCCCTCGAGAAGCCGTGGCATCGCTCGTGGCCCGAGGGCATTCCGCATTCCCTCGAGTACCCCGACATCCCGGTCCACGAGCTGCTCCGGCGTGCGGCGAAGGAGCACGCGGACTGGCCGGCCGTGACGTTCTACGGGAAGACCTGGACGTACCGCGAGGTCGACGACGCCGCGGACCGGTTCGCCTCGGGCCTCCGAGGGATCGGCGTGCGGCCGGGAGACCGCGTCTCCCTCGTCCTGCCGAATACGCCGCACTTCGTCGTCGCATTCTTCGGCGTGCTCCGGGCGGGCGGCATCGTCGTCCAGACGAACCCGCTGTACACGCCTCGGGAACTCGAGGCGCTGTGGAACGACGCCGGGGTCGAGACCGTGATCGCGCTCGACCTCTTCTGGCACAACGTCTCGCAGGCGAAGAGCCGCACCAAGGTCCAGCGCGTCGTCGTCTGCGACGTCGGGGAGTTCCTGAGGACGCCCCTGCGGCAGCTCTATCCGATCAAGAAGCGGCGGGACCTCAAGAAGCAGGGCCACTGGCCCCTCGCGATTCCGTCCGCGGGATGGATCCATCGATTCGCCGACGTCGCGAAGGCCTCCGCGGATCCCGGCCGGGAGGTGCGCGTTCGGCCGGACGACGTCGCGGTCCTCCAATACACGGGCGGCACGACCGGCACGCCCAAAGGGGCGATGCTCACCCACCGCAACCTCGTCGCCAACGCCATGCAGACCGCCTCGTGGCTCCCTGCGGGATCCACGGGCCAGGAGCGCGTCATGGGGGCGATCCCCCTTTTCCACGTGTACGGGCTGACGGCCGTGATGCTCTTCTCGATCGTCATGGGGGACGAGATGATCCTATACCCGAACCCGCGGGAGATCGAGGCGATCCTCAAGGTGATCTCTAAGACAAAGCCCGGGATCTTCCCCGGCGTCCCGACGATGTACATCGCGATCCTCCGACATCCGAAGCTCGCGAAGTACGACCTCCGATCGATCCGGGCGTGCATCTCGGGGGCCGCACCGCTCCCGAACGAAGTGCGGAAGCAATTCGAGGCCGCGACCGGCGGGCGCCTCGTCGAGGGGTACGGCCTCACGGAGGCGTCGCCGGTCACGCACTGCAACCCGCTGAACGGCGTCGTCAAGGAGTGCATCGGGATCCCGTTCCCGGACACGGACGCG
>DASPXQ010000252.1:0-4496 GCA_035637195.1 Thermoplasmata archaeon
AGGCGTTCGTTCCCGTCGAATTTGCGTACGCCGCCGCATTCCTCTTCGTCATCCCAATCCTCGCGCTACGGCCCGAGGGGATCCTCCGATGACGGATCTCCGGACCGCATGGTTCCGACCCGCATGGAGGAAGCTGAAAGCCCTCGGCCCGACGGCCCAAGCCCTCGCTGTAGCCCTTGTCGCGCTCGCGGCGCTGGGCCCGATCCTCCCCGTCGCGCTCTTCGTCATCGCCATCCTTTTCATGATCTACGCGACGTGGGCGTACTCGATCAACCTGATCACGGGGATGACCGGATATGTGAGCTTCGGCCACGTCGTGTTCGTCGGGACGGGAGGGTACGCGCTCGGGTACGGGGTGAAGGTCTGGAACCTCGCGCCCCTCGCGGGCGTCGCACTCGGCGGCCTGCTCGGCGCCCTCCTCGCCCTCGGGATCGGCGCCGTGACCCTGCGGCTCCGAGGGGCGTACTTCGCGATCGCGACGCTCGTCACGCCCCTCGCGGCATTCTACATCGTCTCCGGCACCCCAGCCCTCGGCGACGGGGCCGGTCTGCCGATGAACCTCGGGTTCCAGATCGGGACGCAGTACTACACGATCTGGGCCTTGCTCACGGCGGAGGTCGCGCTCACGTGGTGGGCGACCCGGGGCCGCCTCGGACTCGGAATCCACGCTCTCCGGGAGGACGAGGATGCGGCCCGGGCCGTCGGAATCCACGTGCCCCGCCTGAAGCTCATCCTGTACGTCCTCAGCGGTGGGTTCGCCGGAGCCGCCGGAGCCGTCTTCGCGTGGTACGTCTCCGGCGTCTTCCCGGACACCTTCAGCCTGCTGTTCTCCCTGACGATGCTCGCGATGATCATCATCGGCGGGATGGGGACCGTCCTCGGGCCGATGCTGGGGGCTGTGATCGTCCTGATCCCGCACCTGTACCTCCTACGGATCCTCCCGCAGGGCGAACCGATCGCGATCGGCGTGGCCGTGATCCTGATCGCCCTGTTCCTGCCCGGCGGCATCGTGGGGACGATCCGTCGGTACGTGCCGGAGGCCCGGAGGTATCTCGAATGACCGCCCGCCTCGCCGCCAACGGGATCGTCAAGCGGTTCGGCGGCGTGACCGCGCTCGACGGGGTGTCCCTGGCCCTTGATCAGGGGACCGTCCTGGGCCTCATCGGGCCCAACGGGTCCGGGAAGACGACCCTCCTGAACGTCCTCTCCGGGACGACCCGGCCGACGTCCGGGAGCGTGTCCCTCGACGGACAGCGGATCGACCGCCTCCCCGCGTACCGCGTCGTCCGGGCGGGCGTCGCGAAGACCCACCAGATCCCGAGGCCGTTCCCCGGGATGACGGTTCGGGAGAACGTCACCACGGCGGCGACGTTCGGAGCGGTCGCCCGGGGGGCGGCGGAACTTCGTCAGGATGTCGAGCGAGTCCTCCGCCTCGTCGAGCTCGAGCGCCGCGCGGGCGTCCTGGCCTCTGCTCTTACGGTCCAGGAGAAGAAACGTCTCGAATTCGGCCGCGCCCTCGCGACGGGCGCGCGGTTCCTCCTGCTCGACGAAACGTTCGCGGGCCTTTCCCCGGACGAGGTCCGCGAATCCGTCGACGTGTTCCGTCGCGTCCAAGCCGAGGTGGGGTTCGGGGCCGTCGTGGTCGAGCACGTGATGCGGGCCGTCCTGAGCGTCGCCAACCGAGTGCTCGTCCTCGAAGAGGGCCGCCCGATCGCGGAAGGGGCGCCGCAGGATGTCGTCCGGGATCCCGCGGTCATCGAGGCGTACCTCGGCCAGGAGGCGACGCGTGCTCCAACTTGAGGCGGTCCACGCGGGATACGGCGGGACCCAGGTCCTCTGGGGCGTCGGCCTGGAGGCGAAGGCGGACGCGACGACGGTCATCGTGGGCCCGAACGGGGCGGGCAAGTCGACGGTCCTGAACGTCGTGAATGGCCTCCTCGCGCCGTCCGCCGGGCGCGTCCTCTTCAAGGGGGAGGACATCACCCCGCTCCCCGCGCACGCTCGCCCGGGGCGGGGGATCGCCGCGTGCCCGGAGGGGCGCCGGCTCTTCCCGCAGCTCACTGCGGAGGCGAATCTGCGCCTCGGCGCGTACACCCGCCGCGCCCGCGAGGAAGCGGACGCGACGCTGACGCGGGTGTACGAGCTCTTCCCTCGGATCCGGCGGCGGGCGCGGGTGAAGGCGGCCCGCCTAAGCGGGGGCGAACAGCAGATGGTCGGGATCGGGCGCGCGCTGATGGCGAAGCCCGACCTGCTCGTCCTCGACGAACCGAGCCTCGGGCTCGCCCCGAAGGTCGTCACGGAGATCTTCGAGACGATCCGCCGGCTCCGGGAGTCCGGCCTCGCCGTCCTCGCGGTCGAGCAGAACGCGTACCAGGCGCTCCGAGTCGCCGACTACGGGTACGTGATGCAGGAGGGCCGGGTCGCGAAGGAGGGCCCGCCGGCCGAGCTCCTCGATCTCGAGGCGCTCCGTCGGTCGTACTTCGCGATCTCGTGAAGGCGCGGGGCAACACCGTTATGCCCGCCCTCGCCGTAGCCGCGCCGAGTCGGTGATCGCGACGGCGGAGCGGATTCGGTCGAAGACCCTCCGGGCGCGCGTCATGGATTCGGACGCAGCGGTCGAGCGGTTCGTCCCGGACCGCGGTTCGATCGCGTTCTCCTGCATGGGCGGGACGTCCCTCGCGAAGGAAATCCCGGACGCGCTCGCGAGGTCCACCGACGCGGGGCGGAGGTACGACCTCACGCTCCTTACCGGCGGAGCGACGACGACACGGTTCGAGACGGCCATGGCTCGGGTGGGCGTCCGCCGGCGATATCCGTACCTGAGCGAGGCCGCCCGGAAGGCGGTGAACGACGGATCGGTCGAGTTCTTCGACTGCCGCATCGGCGAATTCCCAGAGCTCGTCCGGGAGGGCGCATTCACCGGTGGGCGGCCGATCGACGTCGCCGTCGTCGAGGCGACTTCGATCGACGAGCGGGGACGGCTCGTCCCGGGCCTGGCCGTCGACGCGCTCCCCGCGTTCGTCGACGGGAGCCGCCAGGTGATCGTCGAGCTGAACGAGGCGAAGCCGGATCTCTCGGGGCTCCACGACATCTACCGCGTCCGCCCGGGCGTTCCCCTGCCGATCCGCGATGTGCGAGACCGGATCGGCCGACCTTACGTCTCAGTGCCGGCGTCCAAAATCGTCGCGATCGTCGAGTCGCAGCGGGAGGACGAGCCGTCGGGTGCGTACAGCCGACCGTCGCCGACCGATTCCCGGATCGCGGAGAGGATCGCAACGTTCCTCGAGGGCGAGTTGAAACGGGATGCCTGGGGCGGTCGGTTCGCCCTTCAGCTCGGAGCGGGTCCCCTGGCCGCGGCGCTCATGGAGGTCCTCCCGTTGCGGGGGGCGGACGTCTGGACGGAAGGGATCCCGCTGCGGTGGATCGCGATCCTTGGGGAGCAGGTCCGAGGGATCAGCACGACGTCGATGTACCAGCTGCCGGGAGACGGCCCGGCCTTGGACGAACTGTCCGAGCGGCTCGACTCGGTCCTCAAACACGTCGTCCTGCGCCCGTACGACGTGACGAACAGCCTCGAGGTGATCGCCCGCCTGAACGTCGTCACGATCCAGCAGGCGATCGAGGTCGATCTCTTCGGCGGGGCGAACACGTCCCACATCGGGCGGGACGCATACAACGGCGTCGGGGGCTCCCCGGACTTCACCCGAGCGGCCCGCCTGGTCGTGGTCGCGATGGCGTCCACGGCCGCGGGCGGTCGGTACTCTCGCATCGTCCCCCTCCTGTCCAGCTCGGACATCCCCCGTCAAGACGTCGACGTGCTGGTGACGGAGCAAGGCCACGCGGACCTCCGCGGCCTCTCTCCCCGGGAGCGGGCGGAGAAGATCATCGATCGCTGCAGTCATCCGTCCTTCCGGGAAGGCTTGTCGGCGTACTATCGTACGGTGAAAGAGGCCGGCGGCCACTTGCCCTTCAGCCTCGAAGCCGCCGCGCGGTTCCTCGGCGCCCAGGGGCGCGATTGAGGTCCGCTTCAGGACCCGGCGCGTTCGAGGACCCGCATCGCCGAGCGGTAGTGGACCGCGTCGACGAGGCGGTCCCGGACCCGAATCGCCCCCCGGCCTTGCCGGCCCGCCTCCTCGTAGGCCTCGACGACCTCCCTCGCCCACCGAATCTCGTCCTCCGTCGGGGAGAACACCTCGTTCGCGAGGCGCACCTGGTTCGGGTGCACGACCTGTTTCCCGACGTACCCGAGGCGTTTCGCCTCAACGGCCTCCGATCGGAAGCCGTCGTCGTCCGCCAGATCGAAGAACACGCGGTCGATCGCATCGAGGCCGTACGCCGCGGCCGCGATCACCAGGAGCGTCTTGACGTAGATGTTGCGCCCGTATGCGTCGGCATCGCCTCCCACGGAGGTCGCGAGGTCTCCCGCGCCGTAGGTCACGGCGACGACGCGCTCGCTTCGGACGACGTCCTCGACATGGAGGACACCCCGCGGGGTC
>DASPXQ010000253.1:0-3314 GCA_035637195.1 Thermoplasmata archaeon
CGGCGCGGTCACGAGCTGCATGGACATCTCCGACGGCCTCGGGTCGAGCCTCGCCCAGATGGCGGCGATGACGCACCTCTCGTACCACGTCGACGAGGCCTCGCTCCCGAGGTACCGCGGACTTGCGTCCCTGCCGCCCGCCGTCGCGAAGGACCTGCTCCTGTACTACGGCGGCGACTACGAGCTTCTCGCCACGGTCCGCGCGGACGCGATCCAGACCGTCCTCGAGCGGTACGCCCAGGCGAAGCCATCGGAGCGGAACCGGCTCACGGTGATCGGCAAGGTCGCCGCCTCCGGCGGGAACGTCCTCGTCACGAAATCGGGCGTGGAACCGCTCCTGAACAAGGGCTGGGAGCACTTCCGTCCCTCCGGGATTCGGTAACGCCTTCCAAAGGGTTTTAACCCGAAAGGGTCAGTGTACGGGCGATGATCTCGGAGCCGGAGATCCTCGATGTCCGGGAGCCGCCGGGCAAGGCGATGGGCAAGGTCGCGGAGCTCTGGAGGCCGGTCGAGGGCACGAACAAGATCATGTGCACCGCGTGCGCGCGGTACTGCAAGATTGGCGAAGGGCAGGTAGGCCTTTGCGGAATCCGCGGCGTTCACGAGGGGAAGCTCTGGCTCTACGTCTACGGTCGCGTCATTACGGGCCACGTCGACCCGATCGAGAAGAAACCCGTCTCGCACTGGAGGCCGGGATCGAAGATTTTCAGCATCGCGACGACTGGGTGTAACTGGCTTTGCCACCCCGCGGGGACCCCGATTTCGCTCCTCGATGGAGACACGAAACCGGTCGAGGAAATCGTCGCAGGAGACACCTTGCAGTCGTTGGCCGCTGGCCACGGAGTCACGCTCCCTGCCGTCGTCACAAGCGCCGGCAACCGGAGGGCCGCCACGTTTCGTGTTTCGGTCAGTGGCCTTCGGGACCCTTTCTTCGCCACCCGGGAGCATCCGGTCCTAACGCCTACAGGATGGCGACCAGTGGAGAGTCTTATCCCGGGGGACGCGGTCCTAATCTCCCGAGAAACATCCGCTCGGATCACCCCACCCCGCAATTCAATCGCAATCCCGGATCATTCCGCCTCAATTCATCCGGGGGCAACCTCACGCTTCTGGAAGGAGTGGCGAAGTTTCTCCGGCAGCAGTAGTCGGTATGAATGGGCGAGAGTCCGTTCGGTCCGGGCAGAAGCCCTCCGAGAGCACGTGTACAGTTTCGAGTGTGTTCCCTTCCACAACTACGTCGCGGGCCAGGTTGTCGCCCACAATTGCCGATACTGCTTCCTCCCAGGGACCCGCGTATTGACCGAGGACGGCCACGTCGCGATCGATGAGCTCTTTCGCGACGCACAATCAACGAATAATCCGGAAGTCCGACTCGTTTCCGAACAACGCGCCCTCACCCACCGGGGGCGTTGGAGACGAATCCGGAAGGCTTTTGAGCATCTCTATTCCGGTCCGGTTCTCCGAATTCGACCATTCTACCTGCCCGGATTCGAGTGCACGCCCGACCACTTGGTGTTTGCCTCCATCGGAGGCAGCAGTGTCAGCAAGGTAGAGGCCCAAAAACTCCGAGTGGCCGATTTCCTCGCCGTGCCTTTGCTGAAGCCGATTCGCGAAGACCCTCTGGACGTCGAGAAGCTTCTGCGCTCCGAGAATCAACCAAGATATCGCAAGGGTGGCGACCTACAGATCGTTCATGGCCGAATCCGGCGCACCGCGGAGCGCGGACTCGGGGTGCCCGCACTTCTCCATATTACGCCGCGTGTTGCGCGTCTGTTCGGGTACTATTGCGCCGAAGGATCGCTCGCTTGGGCGCTCGGACGGCCGAACAGCGGATCCGTGTGGTTCAGTTTCGGCGCGAGTGAGGAAGCTCGGATTCGTGAAGTGGAGAAGATCCTTAGAGACGTCTTTGGGGTCCGTCCACGTCGAGTTCGACAGAAGAACCGAATCGCCGTCATCGCTCCCGGCGCAGGCCTCGCGACGATATTTCGCCGTTCTTGCGGCGACACGAGTGCGACCAAACGTGTCCCCGATTTCATCCTTCAATCGACGAACCGGCGAGTGTTGAAGGCCTTTCTCGCGGGATACCTCAATGGGGACGGCTACGTTACCAAAGGCAAAGGTGGATTCGTCCTCGGCAGTACTTCCGTTTCTCCGGTCCTCACCTATGGAATCGCGCAGATTCTCTTGACGCTGGGCGAAGTACCACGAGTCTATCGCTCCCACAATGACCCACACTACGAGATCGAGGGTCGGACAGTCAACCGCTCGGACGACTATATGATGCGGCTCCTTGTTGACGAGGTAGAGGTGACTCCACAGGAAATCGAATGGCAAGCGTCGGAAGCGCGTGTCGTGCGACGGAACGGTCATCTGCTCATCCCGATCCGAGAGATATCCCGGGTCGACTACGTTGGCCCGGTCTACAATATCGAAGTGGATGACGACCATAGTTACACGGCGAACTTCGTAGCCGTCGCCAACTGCCAGAACGCCGACATCAGCCAACGTCGCAAGGTCGAGGGCATCGAGGTCGAGCCGCAAGACGTCGTCCGGATGACGCTCGAGCAAGGCTGCCAGGGCCTCGCATATACCTACAATCAGCCAACGATCTTCATCGAGTTCGCGCGGGACATCGGAATGATGGCCCGGAAGGCGGGACTCATCAACATCTTCGTCTCGAACGGCTACGACACCCCGGAGACGGTCGCGGAGATGCCGAAGTTCCTCGACTGCGTCACCGTGGACTTCAAGGGATCCGGCGAGACGAACTTCGTCCGGAAGTACATCAACATCCCGAACGCAGACCCGATCTTCCAGACGCTGCTCGATACGCGGGACACGAAGAAGATCCACATCGAGATTACGGACCTCATCGTACCGCAGGTCGGCGACGACCTCAACGCGGCGAGGAAGCTCTCGAAATGGGTGTACGACAACCTCGGTCCCGATACGCCGATCCACTTCTTGCGGTTCCATCCGGACTACAAGATGATGGAGTTCCCCTGGACGCCGGTCGAGACACTCGAGAAGCACTGCGCCGTCGCGAAGGAGGAGGGCCTGAAGTACGTCTACATCGGGAACGTGCCGGGCCACCCGCTCGAGCACACGTACTGCCCCGGATGCGGCGCGGTCGCGATCAAGCGGTACGGGTTCGACATCACGGGCTGGTACCTCGACAAGGACAACAAGTGCAAGAAGTGCGGGTACCAACTCGCGATCTTCGGCCGGCTCGAGCGCACCGCGAAAGAGAACCGCTTCTACAGCGTCCTGTACCACCGCTGACGAGCAAGGAAACGTTGGTCCGTCGCGACTAG